>JBEKPN010000021.1:0-9999 GCA_049520695.1 Dehalococcoidales bacterium
TCGCCGAGGACTCGAGTTTCCGGAGGCCGTGGCTCGAGGTTTTGATGTTCGGCGCGATGCAGTATGCCGCAATTATCGTTATTCTATTCTGAATAGATCTACTCCGTCTCCATTTTGGCGAGGTTTCAGTTATCTTATTGCTCGACCACTGGACATTGAGGCTATGAATGATGCCTGTCAGACACTCATTGGAGAACATGATTTTGCCCCCTTTGCTCAGGTGACGGATGGCCGTCAAACCCATCGCCGCGTGTCCAAGGCTGAGGTGAGTAAGAAGGAAGACCTGGTTATGTTTGACATCGAAGCAAACTCCTTCTTGCCGCATCAGGTGCGCAATACTGTGGGCGCTCTGCTTAAAGTAGGGCGGGGCAAGATGACACAGCAAGAGTTTCAGGGTATAATTAACCTTCGCGAGTTCGGTCTGGCGGGTCCTTCGGCGCCCGCCTGCGGCCTGTATTTGAACAAGGTATATTACGGCAACAATTTAGAGGAAGGCTTTTAATGAAAACCTACAGCGTCAAGGCAAAGGAAATTAAACGCGAATGGTATGTCATCGATGCCTCGGACAAGATACTGGGCAAGGTGGCCACCGAAGCCGTCGAGCTGCTCATGGGCAAGACCAAGGCTATGTTCACGCGCAACCTGGATACCGGCGACTATGTTGTGGTCACCAATGCATCCAAGGTTAAAGTTACTGGCAAAAAGCTTGAGCAGAAGATGTACTATCGCCACTCCGGCTATCCGGGCGGCTTCCGCGCCGTCCCGCTGGCCGAAATGCTCAAGAAGAAGCCGGAGATGGTCATTGAGCATGCGGTCAAAGGCATGTTGCCACAGAACAAGCTGGGGGATGCCATGGTCAAGAAACTGAAAGTTTACGCCGGCGCGGAACATCCGCACGCCGCTGTAGCAGCCGCCAAGAAGGCTGAGGCTTAAGGGGGATATAAGTGGTTACTAAAAAGACTTATACCGGTGGAACCGGCAGACGCAAAACCGCGGTGGCGCAGGTAAGACTGAGCCCCGGCAGCGGCACTATCACCGTGGACGGCAAGAACTATGAAGAGCGCTTCCCGCGCTTTGACCATCGCCAGTCCATCCTGAAACCCCTGATGGTGACGCAGACCGCCGCCAAGTATGACATAGTCGTCAAAGTGTCGGGCGGCGGCATTACCGGCCAAGCTGATTCAATCGCGCTGGGTATCTCTCGTGCGCTGCTCAAGGAAGACGAAAAGCACAAGGCCATCCTGCGCAAGGAAGGGATGCTCACCCGTGACCCCAGGGCCAAGGAAAGAAAGAAAGCCGGCCTCAAGCGCGCCCGCAAAGCACCGCAGTACACCAAGCGTTAAGCTTACCTTAAAGGCTATGCCCAAGCCGTGGGATTTCTCCCACGGCTTCTTTTATTTGGCCGTGATTGAGGGCTAATGCGTTATTCCAGATGCTTGGTCTATCAGACATCCACTTTGAAGCCGATATCCACTTCACTCGCCGGTTTGCAGCCTTTTATGCCCCAGCTGTCCAGTGGCGGTTCCTGAATAACAATGAGGATGTCTTCGCTCTTGATTCCCGGCGAGCGCGCCAAGTTGGCGGCTATCTGCGAATAGAGATTACGTTTGGCGTCAAGGCTTCTTCCGGAGAATGCAGTAATCTCGATCAGGGTGTAATTCTCCGATTTGGATGATGGAGCTTCGAAGTTTTCGCGGCTATGCTCGTTGATTATCTGGTGGCGGTCGTCCTCTGGTATTTTAAACGCCACTACCAGCGCCTTGTGTACGCCATCCAAGATGGCTTTCTTATAAGCGGGGCTCTTCCTCTCGAAAATATCTATTCTGACCAAAGGCATAAAGATGCTCCTCAGTTTATCCCTTATTAAGCTCAGACTTTAGATACTCCACTGCGTTTATCGGGTAAGAGTCTACCCCGTAAAGCAGCGCCAGATAGTAGCTGACATAATCTCCCGTCAAAATCAGGCTCATCATCTGCACTAGCTTGCTCTCGCCCACAATGCGGTAGCGCAACTGAATACGTTTGAGATAGCGTTATTGTGGTATCTTACCATACTTTTATACATTGAGATTGAAAATATATTATGCGCTACTTATAATGGGCTAAGAAAACGCATTAGGAAAGAAAGAATTGACGGATCCAAAGATAAATAAAGCCCAGAAAATTGATAAACCATGGGGATACGAACTATTATTCGCCTGTACTGAACGGTATGCCGGAAAGGTATTATTCGTCAAAAAAGGGCACCGCTTGAGCCTGCAATTCCACAACGTTAAAGATGAAACTATATATGTCTACCAAGGCAAAATCCACCTACAATTTGGTGGAGTGGATGGTAATCTGGTTGACAGTGTGCTTACCGATGGAGATTCAGTTAGAGTCGAGCCATTGTCACGTCATCGTATAGAAGCATTGGAAGATACAACTCTGCTTGAGGTGTCGACACCTGAGCTGGATGACGTTCAAAGACTCACCGATGACTATGGACGTGCCTGATTTGTCAGATTGGTCAGCTTTTTTGTAGTATGCCAGGTCGTCCAGGCTGATGTTCGTCATGCAGCGTCCTTTACGCCAGCCATCTTCAGGCCGATATCCAGCAGGCGTTGAACATTCTCGGTGCTTTTACTTTCGGCGTATACGCGTAGCAGCGGCTCAGTGCCCGAAAAACGCACCAGCAGCCATCCGCCGTCCTCCAGCAGAAAGCGAAAACCGTCGGCGGTTTCTTTCCTGAGCACCCTGACACCGTTGATAGAGGCTGGCGTGCTCTCGGTCATGCGTCCGACAATAACGCTGCGCTCAGCCTCGTTAAAAACGGTGTCGCGCCGGTCGTAGTAATGAGGCCCCACTTTATCATAGAGGTGCGCCAGTAATTGGGAGGGTGTTTTACCCGTATGCGCCATGAAATCGAGGAAATACAGCCCGGCCAGCAGACCGTCGCGTTCGGGCACATGACCGCGGAAACCATAGCCGCCGCTCTCTTCGCCGCCGATGAGGGCGTTCTGGCTCAGCATCACCGGCGCGACGTATTTGAAGCCCACAGGCACCTCAAAAACCGGCACGTGATAAAGCTCGCCCAGTCGGTTGAGCATGCTGGTGGTTGTTATGGTCTTCACTATAGCGCCACGCTCGCCGCGCACCTCAAAAAAGTAGAGTACCAGCAGAGCGAACACCTGGAGCTGGGTGAGGAAGTTGCCGTGCTCGTCCATGACACCCAGGCGGTCGGCGTCGCCGTCAGTGGCCAGGCCGACGCGGGCTTTTTCGCGCCTGATGGTCTCCGAAAGCTCGGAAAGGTTTATGCCGATGGGTTCGGGCTGTTTCATACCGGGAAAAGCGGGATTAGGTTCAGCCTTTATCTCGGTAATGCGGGTTGTTCCCTCTCCCAGCAACATCTTGAAGTAGCCACCGCCGGCCCCGTGCATGGAGTCTACGGCGATATTGAGTCCGGCTTTGCGGATGCTGCTCAGGTCCAGCAGGCGGTTTATCTGCTGTCTATAGGCTGGCTTGAGGTCGGCCAGGACAGCTGCGCCGCTCTCTATTGCCTTTTGTAGGGGGATTGTCTCGATAGACTTGGGGTCGACAGCGGTGATCTGATTTTCTATTTCGGCTACAACCTCGCCGGGGGCGCTGGCCCCGTCGGGCGACTTGTACTTGAAGCCGTTCCACTGGGCAGGATTGTGACTGGCGGTGATGACGATGCCGCCGCCGGCCTCCAGGTTGGCCACGGCGTAGCTTACCACCGGCGTGGGAACAGCAACCTCGCTCAAATAGACTTTTATACCGTTTCCTGCCAGCACCTCGGCTGATGCCCTGGCGAAATCGGCGGAGGCGAAGCGCGTGTCGTAGCCGATGACAATGCTTTTATCCGAAAGGAGCGCGTCCTTGAGGTAGTTGGCTACCGCCTGGGCGCAGATGCGCACGTTTTTGAAGGTGAACTCATCGGCGATAACGGCGCGCCAGCCGTCGGTGCCGAATTTGATGTTAAGATGATCCAACTTTATATACTGTCCTTTTCCTTGATTATCTTCCGCAGGGAGAAAGCGAGAGCTTGCCCGACCATAGACATATTATTGAGGACATTGATTCCTCCTTGCAGCGCTTTCTATTCCCCGAATCCCTCTTTCCGTAGAATTTCCGCTTTGTTCTCCTCGGATTGATTATACCTACAAATGATGATTAATCTAATCGTAGGTTCTCCCATTTGTCAATGAAAACAGACAAGGAATTAAGGCTAATCATACGTGGTTGTTCCTTTTTTGCATTGGGATGAGTATCTATCCAATCACATCGCTCTTTTTCGCTAATCTTAGAAACAGCCTTAGCTGGAACGATATAGAATTTTGGGAAAGAGTTTTTATTAGCGAATTCAACGAATACAAAGGATGGATCTTCGTCACTGATGTGCTCAGGCAGGAAGTACTCTTTACCCCCCAATTTAGTTTTAACTTGTATAGCGTTATGTTTTCCATTGTTCGGGTTAAAGGCAAAGATGTCTACTTTCGGATAATTCTTCAATGTTAGGCTGGCTACGTATCCCTTGAGACACAAATTACTCGCTACGCCGAATTCACCAGCAAGGCACAATAGGTTTTTATCTATAGCCCGTGTAGGCACGTTAAACCCCTTACTTTCCGAATCCCTCTTTCCGTAGAATTTCCGCTTTGTCCGTTTTTTCCCAGGGTAAATCGATGTCGATGCGCCCGAAGTGGCCGTAAGCTGCCGTCTGGCGATAGATAGGCCGCCTGAGGTCCAGAGTCTTGATAATGGCGGCCGGACGCAGGTCGAAGTGCTTCTTGACCAGTTCGTCCAGCTTCTCCTGGCACACTTTTTCCGTGCCGAAAGCCTCCAGCGAAACCGACAGGGGATGGGCTACTCCTATAACATAGGATACCTGTATCTCCAGCCTTTCGGCCAGGCCGGCGGCCACCATATTCTTGGCGATGTAGCGCGCCATGTAGGCTGCCGAACGGTCCACTTTGGTGGGGTCCTTGCCTGAAAATGACCCACCACCGTGCCGTGCCATGCCGCCATAGGTGTCTACCAGCAGCTTACGCCCGGTGAAGCCGGTGTCGGAAACGGGGCCGCCGAGTTCAAATGTTCCGGTGGCGTTGACAAAATAGTTGGTGCCCTGGTCCAGCAAAGCCGCTGAAATAACAGGCTTGATGACATGCTCTATAACATCTTTGCGGATTTTATCTTGGCTGATACCGGCGTCATGCTGCGCGCCGATGACCACGCTGTCGATACGCTTGACCTGGCCGTCGTGATATTCCACGGTGACCTGGGACTTGCCGTCAGGCCGCAGGTAGGATATGGTTCCATCCTTGCGCACATGGGCCAGGCGGCGCGCAAGCTTGTGCGCCAGGGTGATGGGGAGTGGCATAAGCTCGGGCGTCTCATTGCAGGCGAAACCCACCATCATGCCCTGGTCGCCGGCGCCGGTGGCATCGAGAGGGTCTTTCGAGCCGGCTTTGGCTTCCGCAGACTGGTTCACACCCTGAGCGATGTTGGGAGACTGTTTGTTGATGGAAGTCATCACCCCGCACGTGCGGTACTCGAAGCCGTATTCGGGCTTGACGTAGCCGATGTCATGGATGAGTTTGCGCACAATTTCGGGGATGTCGGCATATGCGTTGGTGGTAATTTCGCCCAGCACAAACACCAGGCCATTGGTAACCGCCGTTTCACAGGCCACATGCGCTGCCGGGTCATCTTTGATAATAGCGTCCAGAACGGCGTCCGATATCTGGTCGCAGATCTTATCGGGGTGCCCCTCGGTGACGGATTCCGAGGTAAAATAATATTTAGGGGCGTTGCAAAAACTCTGAGTCATGCACTCTCCTTTAAGTCCCTTCTTCCCACCCGGCCAGGTATTCTACCTGTTCCGGAGTGAGCCTGTCGATATCCATACCCATCGCAGCCAGCTTGAGGCGGGCTACGTTTTTATCGATATCCTGCGGCACGGCGAATACGCGGTTTTCGAGCTTTCCTTTGTTCTTGACGAGGTACTCCAGGCACAGCGCCTGGTTGGCGAAGCTCATGTCCATGACGCTGGCAGGGTGGCCCTCGGCGGCGGCCAGGTTGATGAGCCGCCCCTCGCCCAGCAGGTAAACGCGCCTGCCGTTCTTGAGTGTGTATTCATCCACGAATTCCCGCACGCGCCGCTTGCTTTTTGCCAGACCCTCCAGCGATGGTATGTCTATCTCCACGTTGAAATGGCCGCTGTTGGCCAGTATGGCTCCGTCTTTAAGCAGTGGAATGGTGTCCTTGCCTATGACGTGCTTGTCGCCGGTAACGGTGATGAACACGTCGCCTGAGGGTGCCGCCTGAGCCATCGGCATTACCTGGCAGCCATCCATGGCGGCTTCGAGCGCCTTGATGGGCTCTACCTCGGTTACGATAACCTGCGCTCCCATACCCTTGGCTCTCAAGGCCAGTCCCTTGCCGCACCAGCCGTAGCCGGAGACCACCAGTTTCTTGCCAGCCCACAGGATGTTGGTGGCGCGGGTGACGCCGTCGAGCGTGCTCTGTCCTGTCCCGTAGCGGTTGTCGAAAAGGTACTTGGTCTGGGCGTCATTGACGGCTATTATGGGATACTTCAGCCTCCCGGCCTTTTCCATGCTGCGCAGACGGATGACCCCGGTGGTGGTCTCCTCAGTGCCGCCCAGCACTCCTTTGAGCATCTCACTGCGTTTGGTATGCAGCGTGGTCACCAGGTCGGCGCCGTCATCCACGGTGAGCTGGGGCCTGTGCTCCAGCGCTGTGGTAATATGCTTATAATATGTTGCCTCATCCTCGCCCTTGATGGCGCTGGTGGGGATGCTCATTTCGACGAGAGCGGCCGCCACATCGTCCTGGGTGGAGAGGGGGTTGGAGGCGCACAACACAAGATCGGCCCCGCCAGCCTTCAGGGTGAGCGCCAGGTTGGCCGTCTCGGTGGTGACGTGCAGGCAGGCAGAGATGCGCACGCCGGAGAGGGGTTTCTCTTTGGCAAACCTCTGCTTTATCTGGGCGAGTACCGGCATTTCGCGCGCTGCCCACTCTATGCGCAGCTTGCCTTCGCAAGACAACGAGGCGTCTTTAATATCATAGTTCTTAGCCATATTTATCAGCCCGTCCTGTCCAGCACTAGTCTTATATTTTGCGCCAGCGGCTGCGACGTGTCAATCAGCATGTAACGCTCCGGCGGGATGTTCGTTACCGGCTCGAACCAGCCGGTCTGTCTTTGGTATATCTCCCATCTCCCGTCAGAGGCCGTAACCTCTCCAAGACGCTGCAGGAGGCGTTTCTGCGTCAGTTCCGGGCTCAGGCGGCATTCCACTACCAGATAGTCCGCACTGATTTCCTGAGCCATCGTGTGGGCTCGCTCCCTCGCCGATTGCCTTAAGAAGGCGGCGTCCAATATAACCGGAGTGCCGTCTTTGAGAACCTCTGCCGCCTGCTTGAATATAGCGTCGTAGGTCTTACGGTTGAACTCCGGTGAATATATGCCGGAGGCTGGCTCATCGTAGCGGGGCTCATTTTCAGGTATTCCGGCCAGGCGCTTGCGCGTGATGTCGGATGAGATGTGTACAGCTCCGAGCCGCTGTGCCAGCGAACCCGCCAGCGTAGTCTTGCCGCTGCCCACCAGCCCCACCATCACTATAAGCAGGGGTCTGCCACGCGTGTAGGTGGTGGCCAGGTCGAAGTATCCCTGTGCGACGGCCTGCGACTCTAACTTGTCGCTCTGGCCAACCAGCGGGTCGTCCAGCTTGAAGCTGGCCACCTTGCCTCGCACGTAGGCGCGGTAGCATTTATAGAAATTGAGCAGTGCAGGTATGTCGTTGTCACAGGTCTGCGCGATGTATTCCTTAACGAAGCGGTGGGAAAGGTCGGCTCGCCCGTAATGGTCTAGGTCCATAGCCAGGAAAGCCGTCTCGGAAGCCACGTCGCAGTAGCGGAAACGCTCGTTGAATTCGATACAGTCGAAGATGCACAGGTCGTGGCAGAAACAGATATGCTGGGCGTGCAAGTCGCCGTGGCAGTCGCGTGTGCGCCCCTCTTTTACGCGCTTTTCGAAGATCATACGGTTATCGCGCATAAAGCCGCGCGTGTAGTCTTTTATGCGGTTGAACTGGGACTCAGATATGCTGCGGTCGCAGTATTTGCGGGTCTGGCTGAAGTTTTCCTCGGTGTTCTGCGTGATGGTGGCGATGCTGCCGAAGGCGGCGATGCGCTCGCTCGTCTCCGCCGTTTGGTGGAATTCGGCCAGCTTGCGGGCGACGGTACTCATCATTTCGGGCGTGACGGCATTCCATCTTAGCAGGTTGTCCAGCAGCCTGTCATCGGGCAATCGGCGCATCCTGACGGCGTATTCCGCCACCTCTCCTGCGCCATCGAAGGCGAATTTTGTGCCGTCAAACGTGATGGTCACAACTCCCAGATAGGCAGCTGGGCACAGTCTGCGGTTAAGCTCGATCTCGCGCTCGCAGAAATAGAGGCGTTTTTCGAGCGTAGTGTAGTCCACATAGCCCAGGTTGACGGGCTTTTTTATCTTGTAGGCGTATTCATCCGTCAGGAAGACGCAGGACATTTGCGTTTGCACGGATCTGACGCCTCTGGTGGTTTCAGGGTAAACCTTGGGGTTGGATAGAGCGGCGATCAGCCCCGGCAGGTCTGGCTTCAAGTCAGGCTCCACCGTAATAGCTCATCATGGCCTGCACGCCGGTGTTCAGGCTGTTCAGCATGGCGTCAATGTCAAGCTTGCTGCGCATGGGGGCTCCGTCGATAAAGGCGCCTTTCACCAAGTGGGTCATCTCGACCACGGGGAACTTGACCTTGCTCCAGTCGATGCACTTATGCCCGCAGATCTCGCTGGTTTTGGCCAGCAGCAGGCTGCAGACGTGGATCAGATGGGGATGTTTTGCCAGGTCGCAGGCGAACTGCTGGTCGAAATACAGGAAATCATCCATGGCCTGTTCCGGCTCGCCGCCGAAGATGTAGATAAGGCGCGTGGCGTTGACTTCCGGAGGGACGGGGGTGGTCATCTCTTTGGCAGGGTTTTGCTTGACCCAGCGGTATATCTGGCTGAGCATGAGCAGTGAAAAGAGCTGGCTGAGCTCCGTGGCGGCGGCTTCGTTTCCCTCGCCCCAAAACCCTTTGACCGTCTGGCAGGTGGAGACCACCGACTCGGCGGCGACACTGCCTCCCATCGCCAGCGATTTCAGGAAGCGGCGATCACCGGCATCCTCGGTGAGTGTATCTACTTTAGCGATGACCTTCTGCCAGACGTTTTCGAAGAGCTGGCCGTTGCGGGTTTCATCAGCAGGC
This sequence comes from Dehalococcoidales bacterium, assembly GCA_049520695.1. Lineage (GTDB taxonomy): Bacteria > Chloroflexota > Dehalococcoidia > Dehalococcoidales > UBA1222 > SURF-27. The sequence goes on from JBEKPN010000021.1 coordinate 9,307, forward strand.
GTCATGACAATTTCTCCTGTTCTTCAGACGGCAAACTGGTCATAGTATAGCCTAATTGACTGTATATTACATGCGTGGGAAGGGTTGAATTTTGAAGCTCAAGGATGATGTTATTGTCCTGAGGCTCTGTGGGAACCAACCCAAGCTGCGATGTGACAATTTCCGTTACCGGAAACACAACTATTTATGACCTGCCGCGCATGCGCTCTGATAGCGCGGCCAGCATTTCGAGCACGCGTTCCGCGCCGTCCTTGGAAAGCCCTGCCAGACCGCAACTCGGCGTCAACAGGCTCTGTTCTTTTAATTGCTTGAAGGGCACTCCATTACGGGTAAAAGGTGCCATGGCATCTTCCAAACGGTCCTTGAGACTGGATATGCTCTCTTTCAGCAGGGCATCCTCGGTGTTAGGCACTATGCCCCAGGCAATCGCCCCACCCCGTTCGATGAGCGCCTTGACCTCGGCGGGGTAGAGCGCCAGCGAACCCGCGAAATTGTATGTATCGAAGCTGATGATATGGACGCTGGTGCCCAGCAGCACCGACCAGTCGGTATTGCCGCAGCAGTGAATGCCGCGCAGACCACCGATGCCCCCCAGCACCTCCTCCATTAGGTTCCTTACTCTCTCCCTGGAAAGGGTGAAAAAGGCCGAGCCGTAGGAGGCCATCATCGGCTCATCCACGAAGATGATGGTAT
>JBEKPN010000022.1:0-9950 GCA_049520695.1 Dehalococcoidales bacterium
TAAAGAAACAGGTACTCCAGCTATCACCTATGCCGTCACAGGCATAGCCCCTGGAGCAGACAATGCTCATGTAGTCTTAACGGTAGCCAATATGCTGGTCTCCGGCAAAGAAGGTGTTACCGTTTATTACACGGCCGCTGGCAATGGTACGGTAACCGATGTGGCCGGTAATGCCATGGCTACCGATGCCGTCGGTAAAGGCATCGCTGCCTGGGATACCACGGCGCCGACCATGTCCAGTGCTGTTAGAAATAGCGATACACAGATCACCGTCACATTGAGTGAACTGGCTGATGCCGCCACCATCACCAAAGCTAATGACGGCGGCTTCGCGGTTAAAGAAACAGGTACTCCAGCTATCACCTATGCCGTCACAGGTATAGCCCCGGGAGCAGACAATGCTCATGTAGTCTTAACGGTAGCCAATATGCGCGTCTCCGGTGCAGAAGGCGTGACCGTTTATTACACGGCCGCTGGCAACGGCACGGTAGCCGATGTGGCCGGTAATGCCATGGCTACTGATGCCGTCGGTAAAGGTATCATTGCCTGGGATACCTGGAATACCTTCCTGGGGGACACTGGTACTGACAACGTTTATGCCATCGCGGTAGACGGCAGCGGGAATGTCTATGTCAGTGGATACAGCACTGCCACCTGGGGCGCGCCGGTGCGGGCCTATACATCTGGTTATGATGCCTTTGCGGCCAAGCTCGACAGCAGTGGCAACCTCCTCTGGAATACCTTCCTGGGGGACAATGGTACTGACTACGGTCAAGCCATCGCGGTAGACGGCAGCGGGAATGTCTATGTCAGTGGATACAGCACTGCTACCTGGGGCGCGCCGGTGCGGGCCTATACAGCAGGGACTGATGCCTTTGCGGCCAAGCTCGACAGCAGCGGCGCCCTCCAGTGGAATACCTTTCTGGGGGCCAGTGGTGAAGACTACGGTAATGGAATCGCAGTAGATGGCAGCGGGAATGTCTATGTCGCTGGATACAGCAATGCCACCTGGGGCACCTCGCCGGTGCGGGCTTATGCATCTGAGACTGATGCCTTCGCGGCCAAGCTCGACAGCAGTGGCGCCCTCACTTGGAATACTTTCCTGGGGACCAGTGGCTATGACTACGGTTATGCCATTGTGGTAGACGGCAGCGGGAATGTCTATGTCGCTGGACGCAGCAGTACCAGCTGGGGCGCGCCGGTGCGGGCCTTTACAGTTAGTGGGTTTAATACTGATGCCTTTGCGGCCAAGCTCGACAGCAGCGGTGCCCTCACCTGGAATACCTTCCTGGGGGGCAGTGGCAATGACTACGTTTATGGCATCGCGGTAGACGGCAGCGGGAACGTCTATGTCGCTGGATCCAGCGATGCCACCTGGGGCGCGCCGGTGCGGGCCTATACATTACTCAATGATGCCTTTGCGACTAGGCTCAACAGCAGCGGCGCCCTCACCTGGAATACCTTCCTGGGGGGCAATAATACTGACGACGGTTATGCCATTGCGGTAGACGGCAGCGGGAATGTCTATGTCGCTGGACGCAGCAGTACCACCTGGGGCACGCCGGTGCGGGCCTATACAGCAGGGACTGATGCCTTGGCGGCCAAGCTCGACAGCAACGGCCACCTCGCGCCTACCATGTCCAGTGCTGTTAGAAATAGTGATACCCAGATCACCGTCACCTTAAGCGAACTGGCTACCCACGCCACTATTAACAAAGCCAATGATGGTGGCTTCACGGTTAAAGAAACAGGTACTCCAGCTATCACCTATGCCGTAACATCTATAGCCTCGGGAGTAGACGATGCTCATGTAGTCTTAACGGTAGCCAATATGCTGGTTTCCGGTAAAGAAGGCGTGACCGTTTATTACACGGCCGCTGGCAACGGCACGGTAGCCGATGTGGACGGTAATGCCACGCCTACTGACGCAGTCGGTAAAGGTATCGCTGCCTGGGATACCACGGCGCCGACCTTCACCATTCAGTACTACTCGGACTCCGGTCTGAGCATATCGCTGGGAGACAACCCCAGGCTGAAGGCCGGGACGTACTACCTGAAGATAACGGCCAACGAGGCGCTGTCGGGCACACCCACGGTAAGCATTGATGCCGAGGGCACAGCTAACGATGTGACAGGTGCTGCCACCACGCTGGTGTCGGGCAACGTTTACAAGTACACCAGGACTATAAGCAGTGATGCGGCTGCGGTGGGTGCGGTGCTTGAGAACCTGTCGATCAGCGGTACCGATGTAGCGGGCAACGCCGCCACCAATGTTGATCCCACCAACGAGGCGAGCAAGGCGGCCTACACCGATACGACCTACACTTTCCCGCTCAATCCGGGATGGAACCTGATCTCACTGCCGCTGATACCGACTGATTCATCCATAACGGCGGTGCTTAGCGGCCTTTCGGTTCCTTACGCCACGAATGTACTTTCCGTCTGGAGCTACAACGCCGCCACCACAACGTGGACAAGCTGGGCACCTGGAGTGCCAAGCCCCACCCTCACGACCATGGTTGACGGCAAGGGCTACTGGATTCACATGATCGATGCCCTGCCGGCGGGAACTACCCTGACCTTCCAAGGAACTGTGTTACCCCCTCCCATTACGCCGCCGCCGAGTTATGCGGTGGTGGTGGGCTGGAACCTGATGGGGTTCAAGTCAAACCTGCCGAATACTGTAACAAACTACCTGACAGGTAACGACTACCGTTTCCCGATTTACTGGTACGGTTGGAACACCTACTACGCCTTGTTCACTGGCGGTTCTTTGTTCCAGCCAGGATTGGGTTACTGGGTGTACTTCAATGCTGCTGGTGTTGTAACACCGTCTTAAACACAGATTGAATCATCTTTTGAGGAAAATTAGTTTGTGATGTGGGACAGGAGAATTGGCTATGAAGTGGCTTAGACACACCGTAAGCAAGAGAATAGTTAAACTAGCTGGAGCCGAAGGCTCCAGCTAGTTTTGGCAATAATCATGGCAACTGCCAGCGCGACAGCGGTACTGGCGCTTCCCGAACGGTGGCGCCGACCACAGGCACAGATGTGGCTGGCAATGTGATTACCTCGGCACCGACCAACCAGGACACGGTCTTTACCCCGAGTGTGATCAAGAAGGGTGGTGTCGCGGTGACGATTGTGAGTTCCGGAGACGCTACCAACAACGTGTGGTTTGCCCCGTCTGGGACGACCACCTTTGTGAAATGCGGCACCATGTCCAAGGCGGCCAGCGGAACAGCAAAGAAGATTCAAACCCCGGCAACGGCAGGTACATATTATCTTTATGTGATCGATGCCGCGGGTAACATATCCAGCGCCTCGACGGCGACCTTGACCGTAGACAACACCGCAAGTAGAAAACAGGGGGATACGGATACATTGCCGACTAATCAGAACACAAGTTGAGGTAATGGACAAATTGTAAGAAGCAGATGAGTTTGCAGACTCTTGTGTTGCTGCGTTATTAAAGTTGAGCCCCGGTCGTCTTAATTGAATCAGGTTCGTCCACTCAATGCGGACTAAAGGGCACTGCTTTTTAATTCGCAAAATAATTCTTTACAGAATACGGAACTTATATCCGGCGCAGGTCTGCCGAAAAAAGTGGTATGCAGCGGAGTTATAGAGATATAGGCGTGCTCTATAGCCCAGATATCGCTGCTATCGGGTGACTGGCGCTCCAGTTTACGTCTCACCAGCCAGAAGTAGTCGTGCCGTCCGTCATGGCCTTCTTCTACGCTGTCGATATGTGTCTTGTGTGCTGGCTGAGTGATCACGATGCCTTTAATTTTTTGAAGCGGGGCATCCGGCAGGTTCACGTTGAGGAATATGTCTCGGGGGAGTGCCCCGCCTTTAATCTTTCCAAGAAGTAATCCCACAAGGCGGGCCGCTGTCTCTAGACTTTGCCTATCAGACGCCCCCACCGATATGGCGATAGCGGGCAGGTTGCGCAGATATCCCTGCAAGGCCGCTCCTACCGTACCCGAGATGAGCACGTCGTCTCCCAGATTCTGACCGCTGTTAATGCCTGAGACTACAACTTCTGCCCCGACGGCCAGTTTCTCGAGTGCCAGTATGACGCTGTCGCTGGGTGTACCCTCGACACTATGAGTGTTGACGCCCGGTATAATTGCTTCTACCTTGTGCACTCTGAGCGGCTGCCGCAGTGTAACACTTGTACCGGTGGCGCTCTGCTCGCGGTCAGGGGCAACCACCACGATGCTGTCTATTTTTTTTAATTCAGTAGCAAGAGCCCACAGGCCGGGGGCAAAAATTCCGTCGTCGTTGCTGATAAGTATCATAGCGGATGCAGTCTACCACATCGTCATGCCGCGCTCAAACAAAGCGGGCCGAATTAGTTTGAAACTCGAAAAACCGTATGCTATCATGTGGCAATAAGTTGCGTAATATGGATATAAAAACCAATAATATCACCCCTGACCATAATAGATTTAAAAGTGCCCTTTTGCATAGCGATACTTTCTGCATCACATGGGAGCAGGTACCCGGGCGGGGCGTTTCAGAGAAAGAGCGCGAATCCATACTGCAAAATTCTGAGATGGCAGCGCGTGGCGGGCGCATTCATGCCATCAGTGTAACTGACGGCCCGGGAGGCAGCCCTACCTTTTCGAGCGGGACACTCGGTATAGAAATACGGAAACTGGGTATTGAATCCCTGGTACACATAGCTTTGCGCGATAAAAACCGCAATGAAATTGAAAGTCTTTTGTATGGCTTGGCCGCTGTAAATGTACGTAATCTGCTGGTAATATCCGGGGATTACCCAGCCAGAGACGGGTTCGAAGGGCGCGCTCATCCGGTATTCGATCTTGACCCCACCCATGTAATGCAACTGATTGACAGGATGAACCACGGGCTCAAGTACGAGACCACGGGAAAAACAATTACCCTGGCGCCTACAGACTTTTTCGGCGGTGTAGCGGTTTCTCCCTTCAAACAACTGGAATCTGAACTGATATGTCAATACTATAAGCTGGATAAGAAGATCCGTGGAGGCGCCGCTTTTATCATAAGCCAGATTGGCTATGATGCCCGCAAGGCCCAGGAACTTATTCTGTGGCTCAAGCATAAAGGATACCAGATTCCAGTGCTGGCAAATATATATGTGCTCACTTATGCCACTGCCAAACTCATGAGTCAGAACAAAATACCTGGCTGCGTGGTCACCGATAAGTTGCTGACTCAGCTTGAAGAGGAGAGGGAAGCGCCCGATAAAGGCAAATCCGCCCGTCTCCTGCGCGCCGCCAAGATGTACGCTATCGCCAGAGGCCTGGGATATAAAGGCGCCCATTTCGGCGGACACGGCATGACCTATGACAATATGGAATACATCCTGCAAAAAGGCGAAGAGCTTTATCCGAAGTGGCCTGAACTTGTAGCAGAATTCGATTATCCCCAGCCCGATGGTTTTTACCTGTATGAGAAAGACTCGAAGACCGGTTTGAATACTGCAAAGGCATCAAAGAAGCCCTTGAAGGGCAGGAAAACAATGCTGGCCGGTTTCTCCAGAATTGTTCACCGGGTATTTTTTGATCCGCATCATCCGCTCTTCAAACCACTGCGAAGTGTAATGCAATTGATCGACGGATCGAATTGGACGCGCCAGACATTCGAGTTCCTGGAACACCAGGGAAAGGGAGTCTTTTTTGAATGCCTGCGCTGCGGCGACTGTTCATTGTTTGACACAGGGTATCTTTGCACCACGTCCCAGTGCCCGAAAGGCGAACGTCTTGGGCCTTGCGGCGGCAGTTTCCAGGGCTGGTGTGAGGTTTACCCGGGCAAACGCCAGTGTGTGTGGGTAAGGTCTTATACCCAGTTGAAAGCCTACCACGAAGAGGATAAATTGTGCACCTACATTATTCCGCCACGTGACTGGGAGTTGTGGCAGACATCATCATGGACAAATTTCTATATGGGCCGTGACCATACCGCCAAAAGACTTGGTATCAGCCCTCACGTAAAAAAGGCAAAAAAGACGCAACCCGACACGAATTCCACCTGGCTCTAACTCTGGTCGGCCTCTGTTTGATTCTCTAATCTTTCGTGGAACCTTCTCCTGATTGCCGACCTTGCCAACTAAGTGCTACTCTAAACTATGGCCATGAAAACGAGCGATTTCGATTACGATTTGCCATCTGAATTTATAGCCCAAACTCCTGTTGAACCTCGGGATAGCTCACGGCTTTTGGTACTCAACCGTACTGATGGCGCCATTGTTCATCGTAAGTTTTACGAAATAACTGATTTTTTAAAAAGTGGCGACGTCCTCGTCATGAATAACAGCCGTGTCATCCCTGCCCGCTTGTTCGGTAGGAAAGTTGATACGGGGACGGCGGTGGAGATACTGCTGTTGCGGCGAGCGGCTCTTTCCGCAACGTGGGAAGTCCTGGTTAAACCGGGTAAATGGCTACCTGTAGGGAGCATCGTCGAACTCAACAGCACCGACGGGAAAATACAGGTTAACGCTGAGATTAAAGCCGTATTGCCCGACGGTGTAAGAGAGGTCAGTTTTTCAGATGAGCTTCTGTTGCCCGAGTTAGGGCAGATACCTCTGCCACCCTACATCCACACCCCGCTGGCCGACCCTGAGCGTTATCAGACCGTCTATGCCAGAGATGCTGGCAGCGCGGCAGCGCCCACTGCGGGTCTGCATTTCACTCCACGTTTGCTGGATGAATTGAACGATAAGGGTGTCGAATGCCTATTTACTACTCTTCACATAGGGCTTGACACCTTCCGCCCCGTGCAGGTGGAAGACCCCGCGCAGCACCATATCCACCGCGAATACGGTTTTGTTACGCCGGAGGTTGCAAGCCGTATTTCCAAAGCAAAAGCCGAAGGACGGCGTGTTGTCTGCGTGGGGACAACCTCGGTAAGGCTGCTGGAATATGCCGCTCAAAAGAGTGCGAACGCTGCTCTGGACCCTTTCGAGGGGTGGGTGGACCTGCTCATACTGCCGGGGTATCGCTTCCGGCTGGTGGATACTATGCTCACCAATTTTCACCTGCCGCGCTCAACGCTTATGATGCTGGTGAGCGCCTTTGCCGGAGCGGAGCTTATAAAGAAAGCCTACGCCGAAGCTATCAAGGAAAAGTATCGTTTTTATAGCTTCGGCGATGTCATGCTTATTCTTTAGTCTATTCCCACTTAAACAGCCGGATGGCTAGCAGCATGCACACTACCAGCCAGGCCCCCAGCACCGCCGCATCCAGCCATAACGCATGGAAGGGTGCGGCTCCTACTATTATCTGCCGCAGGGCGTCGCCAAGGTAGGTCAGTGGCATGGCGTTGATGACGGGTTTAATAAAATCCGGCATCATTTCCACCGGCCAGAATATCCCCGAGAGAAAGAGCATAGGGAACTGAACGAGCTGAATGATGGGTGTACGCTCTCCACCCTACGAGCGCGTGCCACGATGAAATAGCCGATGCTGATGAGGGTGAACGTCCACTTCACCCTATGAGCCGTGTTTTATTTGCACCGGCTCATAGTTATACCTATGAACACGAAAAAGGCCACAAATACAAGCGCTGCCAGGATAATGAACAACAGTCGATTCTGTTGCATGGGCTGGGCACTGGCCTCCTTCATGATTTCATTCAGGGCTTTGGCGGAGGGAATTTCCTCGGACGCAAAAACGCCGTCTTTGGCCCACTTACGGTAAAGACGGCGCAGCCTCCATTGCCCGCTTACAAAATCGCGGAGGGGTTCTATCCTTTTGGCTATCCAAGCGCTGATTTCAGACCACAGAAGTTCTCCTGCCCTTTTAAGTTTGGGTTCTGGCGCGGGTATTGACTCAACAATCGGTTCAGTCACTTTCTCTGTGGCAATTTCGGCAATATCTTCGCGAGAAGGGGTGGCTGTTTTACTATTTCTGCTGGAGGTCTGACTTTCTCCACAGTTTCCAGAGGGCTCATTTTTTTACCGCAGCGAGGGCAAAAAAGAGACTCAGACGGCAGTTTCTGGCCGCAAGATGAACAAAAACTGAACTGGTCGGTATTCTGGGAAGCGATGTTTTCGCCGCAGTAAGGGCAGAATATCAAGTCGCCCGAAGAAATGTTCCCTTTTATTTCACGCCTGCACTTGGGACATTCCATGGCAGACCTCCACGCACGGATTATTTTCGCTGGATTATAACACAGGCATTAGGCAATGGAAAATTGATTCGCGTGTAGCTTTGCATCGCCAATCATGCTATAATTGGCTTTCAGTTAAATTAGATGGAGTATAAACGTGCCTAAAGCCGCAGCTAAGAAAACCGAAAAGCCCAATACCGATGCCGCCACTTTTGTGGATAATGTCAGCAAAAAAGGCACTGCCGTCAATGGCCGCCGCATCAATTTTGGCTTTGTACGCCGCAAGCGCAAGGCCCACTAGTCGCCCCCTTCAAACGGGTGCCCTTCCTTCTCAAAATCCGGTAGATAATTCTGCGGGGCGTCCATGCCCTGCATCCAACCGTTTTCCAGCCCCGCCTCCTCTAACGCCTGCATCACCTCGTCGTATTCCGCCTGGGAGATATGGCGCGCGATTTGGGGGAAGCGTGAGGCGTGATGGGTGGGGTGGTACTGGCTCATCAGGCTGATGGTGACCTCAGGCGATACCTCTTGCGCCAGCCATTTTAACGCTTCTTTGCTCCCTGCGATATTTTCCGGCAGGATAAGGTGCCGCACGATTACTCCTCTTTGAGCGGTTCCGTCCCCGTCCAGCATCAGCTCCCCGGTCTGCCGGAACATTTCCTTGATAGCCTGGCGTGAGGTATTGGTATAGTCTGGCGCGTTCGAGTACATGATGGCCTTTTCATCATCGGAGTACTTGATATCCGGCAGGTATATGTCAATGATGCCGTCCAGCTCTTTGAGCGTTTCGAGGCTGTCGTAGGCGTTGGTGTTATAGACCAGAGGCAGCTTAAGTCCCTTGGGGATGGCAATAGCCAGCGCCGACACTATCTGCGGCACGAAATGCGAGGGCGATACCAGGTTGATGTTGTGGCAGCTCTGAGCCTGAAGCTCTAGTATGTAGCCCGCCAGCGCCTCGACGTTCACCCCGTTGGCCTTTTGTTTCTGGGGGTCCTGGCTTATCTGGTAATTCTGGCAAAAAACACAGCGCAGGTTGCAGTTGCCGAAGAAGATGGTACCTGAGCCACGCGAACCCGATATGGCCGGCTCCTCGCCGCGATGGGCGCAGTATGATGCTACGATGGGGAGCGCTCCCGAATGGCAGAAACCGAGCTCTCCCTTAAGACGGTTGACGCCGCACTTGCGCGGACAGATGTCGCAGGAGGCCAGGCGGGCGGTCAGACGGGAGGCGCGTCTGGAGAGTTCGCCTGAGTTGTGGAGGGAGAAGTAAGAGGTTGGCATTTGTTAGACTTCGCCTTATTTTTTAATTTAACATATGTACAAATCATCACAGCTACTATTACGAGAAAACAAAATCCCCAGAATGTAAAATATATTGGGAATAAAATCCCACCTCGCGACGAATATCCGAATGGTTCATAAATTTGAGAAAAAGACATAGTTTTAAAAAAGGCCATAGCAAACGATTGCATAACATTTATTATTGTCATGCTCAATGCGCCTGTAAATCCTACAAGCGCAGCAATGGGAGTGACTTCGACATGGTTAGTTAATGAATCCCAGCCTGCCCAAGCAAGTGCAATGAGAGCGAGCAATACTGCAAAATAAGTCCATGCAAGCCCAAAGCCAGCGGATAGATTAATTGCATTAGGTAAGTGACGAGGAAAGTCTCTAGCCCAGAGTTGTATTGAAGGTGAAATCCAAAGTTGTGCCCAGACCAAAAGCACTGCGGCAAGGAGTGAATCGGCGGTCAGGAATATACCTATGTTACGTAGACCCTTATTTTTGTCGCTATCTTCGCTCATTTGGATACTCCTTTTTGGGCCATAAAGACAATAATAGGTTTACCT
>JBEKPN010000023.1:0-9579 GCA_049520695.1 Dehalococcoidales bacterium
CGTAAATGGCCGTGATAGCCGCTTTATCCAACTTTTTGGGGTGCGCCGCCAGCCAGGGGGCCGTTTTCAGAGCGTTGGCGGCCAGTTCAAGCAGCTTCGTCTTTTCTATACCCAGGTCGCGCAACCTGAGGTTCATGCCCACCTGCTTTAACCACTTCTCGACAGCCGCAAGCCCATCCTTTTCGCCGAAGACATTGCAGGCCAGCTTATCCAGCCGGTCCTGCCTTATGTCAGCCAGCGAGCGCAGCCATGCGGGCAGCAAAGCTGCCAGGCCGTCGCCGTGCGCCATATCATAGAGGCCGGAAAGCGGGTGCTCGATGCCGTGCATGGTCATAGCCCCGTCCCCACCGCCCAGCTCGGCGAAAGCCGAGCAGGCCACCGTGCTGGCCCAGCTAAGCTGCGAGCGGGCTTCCAGGTCGTCCAGCTTCGCCAGTACACGCGGCAGGTAGTCCACCACCAATTTCATGGAGGTTTCCACGATGCCGTCGGTGAGAGGCTGGGGGTTGCCCGCCGTTATATAAGGCTCAATTAAATGACAGAAGATATCCACCCCGCCCTGCGCCGTGGGTTTGGCCGGAAGCGTGAGGGTCAGTTCCGGATCAATTATGGAAACGGCGGGATAGGCGCAATGATCTCTGAGGACGCACTTGTCGTGTGTCTCCCAGTTGGTAATAACGGCCCCGCAGTTGGACTCCGAGCCGCTGGCGGCTACCGTGGGCACAGCGATGGGTTTGGGGCTATCCCCGCGGACCTTCTCACGCGTCTCGATGTAATGCCAGACGGGTTTGCCGCCGGTGGCGGCGGCAACAATGCCCTTGGCCGCGTCCATGGCGCTGCCGCCGCCCAGCGCGATGACAACGTTCAGCTTCTTTTTGCGCACGATTTTTGCTCCTTCGTCCACGGTGGAGGAGCGGGGATTGGACTCGACCTTGTCGAAGACGGTCACCGCAACGCCGTGCTTCTGAAGGTCGGCCACGGTGCGGTCGAGCAGGCCGCTCCGGCGCATGGAGCTTTTGCCGGTGACAAGGAGGGCTTTCTTGCCTATCCCGGCGGTCTCTTTGCCAAGCTGGTCGAAGCCTCCGGCGCCGGAAATGATTTTGGTCGGCATGTAAAATGTAGTAGTCATGCAATAATTATAGCAGTCCCTCCGGCTGTCGTTGTGAGGAGTCCACCTCTGGCGGACTCAGAATGAGATTTTAGTCTATCTCCGGCTTGCGGGCTTTAATCCATTTCTGTTTCTGCACCAGGCGCACGCCCTCGTCGGTGGTCTGATATCCGGATAGAAAGTCTTTCTTGAAGCTCTCGAACGAGTTGTTGAAAATAGCCTTCCGTATATCCGCCATCAGGCGCGCCATGAAGCGCAGGTTATGAATAGTGGCCAGGCGGTAAGCTAAAAGCTCCTGGGAGTGGAAGAGATGGCTGACATAGGCCGCCGAGAAGTGAGCACAGGTATAGCAGTCGCAGCCGTCCTCTATGGGAGCGTCCATCTCGCGGAAGGAGGCATTGTCGATGTTGACGCGCCCCTTGCGGGTGAAGAGGGCGCCGTTGCGCGCCACGCGGGTGGGCAGTACGCAGTCCATCATGTCTATCCCCAGCCCTACCGCCTCCACCACGTCCTCCGGCGAGCCCACTCCCATCAGGTAGCGCGGCTTATCCTGCGGCAAATACTGGAGCGTGTGGCGCGCTGTTTGCCAGGTAAGCTCCTTGGGCTCGCCCAGGCTCAGGCCGCCCAGAGCATAGCCGGGAAAATCCAACGCGGTAAGAAACTCGGCTGATTGTCTGCGCAGTTCGGGTGAGAAGCCTCCTTGCACGATGGCGAATAGCTGCTGTTCTGGCCTTTTATGGTACTTAAGGCAACGCTCGGCCCAGTGATGAGTGCGCTCCATAGCCTGGCGCACTTGAGTCACGGGAGCATCGGAAGGCAACGGCTCGTCCAGCACCATGGCTATATCCGAGCCCAGTCCCTCCTGCAGCGCCACCACCATTTCTGGCGTGATGAAGTGGGAGGAGCCATCGATGTGCGAGCGGAAGGTGACGCCCTCGTCGGTCACTTTGGAGAGAGCGGAGAGGCTGAACACCTGGTAGCCGCCCGAATCGGTGAGAATGGCCCCATCCCAGTCCATGAAACGGTGCAGGCCGCCCAGCTTTTTGATGACATCTACACCCGGCCTGAGATACAGGTGGTAGGTGTTGGAGAGGATGAGCTGCGCGCCGAGGGCTTTTATTTCGTCCGGCGTGAGGGTTTTGACCGTCGCCTGGCTGCCCACCGGCATAAAGACGGGAGTGGGAATCACGCCATGAGAGGTGATGAGTTCACCGGCACGGGCGTAACCATCAGCAGGATGCTTGACCAGACGAAAGTTATCCATTGCTCTACTACCTAGAGCCAGATACTAAGGCACATTGCCACAAAAATGAGGCCAAGGTAGGGAAAGCTCGATAGCTTATAGAGCTTCCAGGCATCTTTGGAAGCGTGCGAGGACACCAGCCTCACAGTAGCGTAGAGCATGGCCGCACCCAGTATGACAGCCACTACCAGGTAGAGCAGGTTGAATCCCGCCACGAAGTAAAGGCTGACCGCTGCCACGTTCAGCACTATGGCAAAAACCAGCAACACGAGGACGGCCATCCTCACCGATACGTTCATGGGGAAAAAGGTGATTCCCGCGCCCATGTAGTCGTCCCTGTGAGAGACCATCACGCTCCACACGTGTAAAGGCAACCAAGCGCAGATAAGCAGGCAGAGTAGCCCCACCTCCAGCGTGAAGTGCGGATTTACGGCAAACCAGCCCATCAGCACCGGCGCGCAACTGGCGATAGCGCCCTGCGGGAAAACGCAGATGACGCGCTTGCGAAAAACGGCGGCGGCAATGGTGCCCACCAGGTCGGCGATGAAGGCATAGGGATGCAGCCACCAGGCCAGTGCCAGGCCGACCGCTATCAGCCCCAGAGACCAGGCCAGTACCTTCCACGGCGGCTGGATGCGCCCCGTGGGCAGTACGCGCCCGCAGGTGCGTCTCATGCGGGCATCCACGGCGCGGTCGAGGTAGTTGGTCAGGCCATTAGCCCCGCCCGAGGCGACGAGGATGGTTAAAGTCGCCAGGAGGATAGTGCCAGCCGGCGGGTGTCCCTGCGCAGCGATGATTACCGAGCAAAAGCCGATAAAACCCAGCAGGAGCGTCTCGCGGGGTTTCAGAACCTCGATATAGTTTTTGATAGTAGAGGTGAAAAGCATAGCAGCGTATTTTATACTAAACTCACCTCTGCCTCAAAAGAGGAGAGTGTGATATCATCTTAACCACGCCTCACGGAAGCCTCGTCCAGATAGGACTGCAATATTACGGCGGCGGCGACAGCATCATCTTTCTTCTTGAAACGGTCTTTCTTATTGCCGGTCTCGCGCATGTACTCGCGCGCCATGACCGTGCTGAAACGCTCGTCAACCATCTCCAGCGGGATGGAGAGGACGCTCACGAGCTTTTCCGCGAAGTCCTTCACCTTTTGCGCCTGCATACCTGCCTCGCCGGACAAGGAGAGTGGCAAGCCAACGATAAGCCTGCCAGCTTTGTTCTCGTTCACAAGGTTGACGATACTCCGAACGTCCGATGCCTCGTTCAGGCGTTTGATAATAGTCAGCGGACTGGCCAGCATCTCCAGGGGATCGGATAAGGCCACCCCGATGCGGCTGTCGCCCACGTCTAAAGCCATAATGCGCAAATCAGACCTCGCCAAAGTCTAGTTATCTTCTCTCCCTTGAGGGGAGAGTAGATTTGTATTTTGTACCCGAAGTTTCTCCCTTTGGAGAAAGGGAGAGAAAAGAGGGATTTTCCCCTCATGTTACTTCTTCTTCAACAGTGTCGGCACCGCCGCGATGGCCTCGTCCAGCTTGGAGACGTCTTTGCCGCCGCCCTGCGCCAGGCCCGGCTTGCCACCACCCCCGCCGCCCGTGATGGCTGCCACCTGCCGTATGAGGTTGCCGGCGTGATAGCCCCTGGCCGTGAGGTCAGGCGTCACCATCACCACGAAGTAAGGCTTGTCCTCGTTCACTGTACCCAGCACCACCACGGCACTGCCCAGATTTTTCGTCAGGGCGTCAGCTATATCACGCAGCGTCTCCGGGCGGGAGGGCTTGACGCGCACCGCCAGCAGTTTCACCCCATCGGCATCGACAGCGTGGCTGAGCAGGCCCGATACGTCCTTGAGCGCCATCTCGCGTTCGAGGGCCTCGGCGCGCTTGATTCCAGCATCGCGGCTATCGAGCAAGGCCTGAACCTTTTGCAAGACGCCCTCAGGCGCACTGTCGAGCAGCTTGCCGATGGACTGGAGCGCGTTAATGCTCGCTACGGCTATCCTGGCGGCCTCCCGCCCCGTCACCGCCTCGATGCGGCGCAGGCCGGAACCGATGCTTGATTCGCTGACAATTTCGAAAAACCCTATCTCACCGGAGGCTGAAACATGGGTACCTCCGCACAGCTCGGTGCTGATGGCCGGACGCCCTATGGAGAGGACACGCACCACGTCGCCGTACTTTTCATCGAACAGGGCAATGGCGCCCACGGCCACCGCTTCTTTATATGACATTTGTTTATCATAGACCGCGTGGTTGTGGCGCACCTCGGCGTTGACGATGTCCTGGATTTTGCTTATCTCCTCGGCGGTCAGTGGAGCCAGGTGCGAAAAATCGAAGCGCAGACGCAGAGGCTCAACCAGCGAGCCTCTCTGCTGCACGTGCTCGCCCAGCACCTGACGCAGAGCGTAATGCAAGAGGTGGGTAGCTGTATGGTTGCGCGCAATGTCGGCACGGCGTTCGGCGTCTACTTCGGCAGTCACCGCATCGCCCACGGAGAAACTGCCCTCGGAGACATACCCCTGATGGAGCGTGGTGTGCGCGTCCAGTTTAACCGTATTCGTGACGGTAAACAGACCGCCCTCAGCTCTGATGATGCCGGTATCGCCCACCTGGCCGCCCATCTCAGCATAGAAGGGTGTATCAGCCAGAACGATGCCGGCTTTCTGCTCCGTTGCAATATCGTTGACGCCCTCGTTGGCGATTATTATTCCCACGATGCGTGTGCTCTCTTTAAGGGCAGAGTAGCCCGTGAAACGCGTCGGTTCGAACTCGCCGTTGAATTTGGCCCCGCCCTTCTCCGCGTCTCCGAACTTATGGGCGGCGCGCGCCTTTTCGCGCTGCTTGTTCATCTCGCGCTCGAAGCCCTCGATATCCACGGAAAAGCCCTGCTTGCGGGCGACCTCTCGCGTTAAATCCATGGGGAAGCCATAGGTATCATACAGCTTAAATACGTCCTCGCCCGGAATCCTTAAGAAACTTTCATATTGTTGAACTGCTTGTTGGACTGCTTGCAAAACTGCAGGAGGTGGCATAAGTCTTCGGATTTGTTCAACTTGTTGAGCTGCTTGTTGGACTACTTGCAAAACTGCAGGAGGTGGCATAGCCCTTTGGATTTGTTCAAGTTGTTGAGCTGCTTGTTGGACTGCTTGCAAAACTGCAGGAGGTGGCATAGCCCTTTGGATTTGTTCGAGTTGTTGAGCTGCTTGTTGGACTGCTGCTGTGAACGCTGAATTTGTCGCAAGACTGCCAGCTAGCTCTTGCAAACCTGCATTCGTGAAATTAAGCCCAGTGCTAAGCGTCTCACCGAACCTGGCTTCTTCTTCTTTGATAACCTTTAAAATAAAGTCTTTTCTCTGCCCCAGTTCAGGGTACGCATGTTTCATCTTCCCAATCGTAATCCTAGCTACTTCGGCCAAAAACGGCTTGCCGGCGCCCAGCTTATCGCCGAAGAAGATGGCGCGGCGCATCAACCGCCGCAAAACATAGCCTTGTTTCTCGTTGCCGGGTAAGACGCCATCGGCGATTAAGAAGGCAATCCCCCGCCCATGCTCGGCTACTACCCGGATGGCATTATCGCTATCGGGGTTATCACCATAGCTTTTACCCGCAATCTCAGCCACACGCTCCACCAGAGGGGCGAGCAGGTCAGTCTCATAGACCGACCCTTTGCCCTGCATGACAGCGGTTACCCTTTCCAGACCCATGCCGGTATCGATGTTGGGCTTGGGGAGCGGTGTTCTGCCGCCCTGCTTGTCCTGATAGAACTGTATGAACACCAGGTTCCATATCTCGCAGAAGCGCCCGCACTTGCAGGAGGGGTTGCAGTCGGCCTTGCCGCAGCCGGCGGCCTCGCCGAAGTCGTAGTGAATCTCGCTGCACGGGCCGCAGGGGCCGGAATCTCCGGCGGGCCCCCAGAAGTTGTCCTCTTCGCCCAGCCTCACGATGCGCTCGGCGGGTACGCCCATCTTGCGCCAGAGCGCGACGGCCTCCTTGTCATCCAGATAAACGGTGGTCCACAGCTTTTCTTTGGGGATGCCCAGCCTGACAGTGATGAACTCCCAGGCGAAGGCAATGGCCTCGGCCTTGAAATAATCGCCCACGCTGAAGTTGCCCAGCATCTCGAAGAAGGTCAGGTGGCTGGCGTCGCCCACGGATTCTATGTCGGTGGTGCGGAAGCACTTCTGGCAGGAGGCTAGGCGTGCGTGGGGCGGTTTGGCCTGCCCCATGAAATAGGGCTTGAGCTGCACCATGCCCGCCGTGGTGAGGAGCAGCGTCGGGTCGCCGTGGGGGATGAGGGAGGAGGAGGGGATGACCTTGTGACCCTTTTCCTCGAAATAGGCTAAAAACTTGGCGCGGATTTCGTCACCAGTCAAAGCAGTCACCTGTTCCTATATAAATTATAGAAGATTGTAAATTAAGGGGGCGGGGCTGTCAAAAGAAACCTGACAGCCCCAAACCGCCGGTATGACCGTCTTGCACACTTGCATAGCTACCTGTTTCTTGCCCCTACCTGGGTTGGGAACAGAGCTCGGAGACCAGAATGGTCAGCGCCAACTCGTCGTCATATCTGCCGGTCTTGATGGCCAGGTCGGTATCGAGCAGGCGGTGGTAGAAATCCCTGAGGCGTGTCATTGAGTAGCGCGACGCTTGCTCCAGCGTTTTGCGGAAGGAAAATTCGGCCAGTCCCAGCGCCCCCTGTATGGCATTTTCGGACTGTCCTGCGTTCTTGAGTTCCTTGGCGCGCACGACCAGGCGCAGTTGCCTCGCCAGCATCACCAGCAAATAGGCTGGTGCGGCACCGCTTTCCAGCATCTCGTTCATCGACTGGTTAGCCAGGTTCAGTCGTCCGTCGACGATGGCATCCACCAGCGTAAATATGCTGGCCTCGCGTGAGAGCCCCACCAGCTTTTTGACGTTTTCGGTTTCAATGGCGCGGTCCCCGGCGTAGAGCACCAGCTTCTCGATCTCGCCCTTCATCACCCACAGGTCGCTGCCCACCAACTGCACCAGACTTTTGAGCGCTTCCTCGGAGATCATTCCGCCCGCCGCGGCCACCCGCTTTTTGGCCCAGCTTTCTAGCTGCATGCCCTTGAGGGGAGCAAAAAGACGGATATCGGCTTCTGGTGAGATTTCCTTGAGCAAAGCGTTCGATTTGCCGACCTCGCCGTCGAGCAGGATGAGCACGCTGCTTTCGGGTACCGAGTTAATGAGGGCAGCAAATGTCTTCGGCAGCTCGGCATCGCCCTCCTTGGGCGGTTTAGCCGCTTTTTTAGCGGCGCCGCGCTTTTCTTTGGGTTCGAAACGTCCCAGCAGACCGTCGATTATCACCAGCCGTTTTTCGCCGAAGAAGGGCACGGACTGCACGGCGCACTCGAGCTCATCGGGGCGTACCTTAGCCCCTTCCAAGCGTGAGGTATTGGCTGACAGCATGGACGGTTCGCCCAGCCCCTTTTTTATTTCGTCGAGGGCTTCGTGGATGGAAAAATCGTCGGCGCCGTAAAAGATATGGACCAATGCTATTTACTCCCGCCCAATTGTAACACAGTCGAAAGAGGCCAGACTACAGTCGAGCCATAGTGGGCATATCTTGCTGATGCCTTTAGCCCTAAGTTCAACGAGGGGAAGTAAGAAGAACTTAATCGAAGGAATGCTTACCTCTTACTTGTCCATTTTAAAACGGGGCGTCCAGAGGGAGCCTGTCCTAGTGAGCCTTTAGCCCTGAGCGGAGCGAAGGGAAGCCGAAGGATGCAGACCCCTCTGGAAAAACATTTTTTAACATCCCCCCTTCTCATCACGAGGAGAAGGGGGTCAGGGGGATGAGGTGATTTTTCAGTAGCGTTTCCCCCCTTTACACAATCTTTACCGCATGGCATTATAATATGTCAGTGGTTGATTAATAGCAGGAATCAGGAAGGTATCATTATGAGACGTTTTCTTGCCATCATCGGTCTCCTTATCACCGCGGCCTTGCTGGCCCTGGCGGTGCCCGCCTCCGTGCTGGCTGATACGGCCAACGTCTGGAGCGCCGCACCTATAAGCCCGGTGAACAATCTCATCAACATCTGGGGCAGTTCTCAGAGCGACGTTTTCGCCGTGGATTCCGGGGGCACCATCTGGCATTACGACGGCAGCGCCTGGAAACCCATGCTGAGCGGCACAACCAATACGCTTTACGGCGTGTGGGGTAGTTCTTCCAGCGACGTTTATGCCGTCGGTGGGGCCGGTACGTTGCTGCATTACGACGGCACCTCGTGGAACGCTCTCACCTCCAACACGACGAACGATCTCTACGGCATATGGGGCAGTTCGGCCTCGAACATCTTCGCTGTCGGGGCGAATGGCACTGTCCTGTATTATTCCGGCATCAGTTGGACAGCCCTTTCCAGCAGCAGTACCAGCTACCTGCTGGCCGTCTGGGGAAGCTCCGCCAGCGACGTCTTCGCCGCCGGCTCTGACGGGACCATTCTGCACTACAACGGGACGGCCTGGATCACCCAGACCAGCGGCACTACTCTCGACCTAACCACTCTCTGGGGGTCTTCCGCCAGCGACGTCTTCGCCGCGGGCATCTCAGGGGCCATCCTGCACTATAACGGGACAGTCTGGACCACCCAGACCAGCGGCACCACCGGTGACCTGCACCGGCTGTGGGGGTCGTCGGGTTCGAGTGTATTCGCCGTCGGTAACGGTGGCACCATATTGAGTTATAACGGCACGAGCTGGAGCGCATCGACCAGCGGCGTCACCGAAGACCTGCATGCCGTGTGGGGAAGCTCGGCATCCAATATTCTGGCTATAGGGTCTGGGGGTACCATACTGAAGTACGACGGTAGTGCCTGGAACTCGGTGACGCACAATGTCTCGGACGACATTATAGCCGTATGGGGACTATCAGCTTCCAGTGTTTTCGCCATAAGCTCCGCCGGGAATATTTACAGTTACGACGGCACCAACTGGACTGTAGAGGCGCTACGATCTAAGAATGCCCTGCGCGGCATCTGGGGCAGCGCGGCCAGCGACGTCTTCGTTGTGGGCACCGGTGGCATTATCATGCACTATGACGGCAAGGCCTGGACAGCTATGACCAGCGGCATTGCCACAGACCTTAACGCCGTCTGGGGTAGTTCCGCCACCGACGTGTACGCGGTGGGCGCGGGCGGGGTGCTGCTGCACTACGACGGCACAGCCTGGACGGCCATGACCAGCGGCAGCACCAACAACCTTTATGC
>JBEKPN010000024.1:0-9529 GCA_049520695.1 Dehalococcoidales bacterium
CGGACGAAGCCGGTGATGCCGCCCTCGAAGTAGTAGGTCTGTTCCTTGCCATGGCGTTTGTCATCGAAAGATATCTCCAGGGCACGGTTGAGGTAGGCCATCTCGCGGATGCGGTCGGCCAGCATATCGAAATCGTACTCCATCTCGGTGAAGACGGTCTTATCGGCCAGAAAGCTGGTGATGGTGCCGGTGCCCGCGGCCTTGCCAACCTCGGCGACAGGCCCGACAGGTATGCCACGCTTGTATTCCTGGGCGTACTTCTTGCCGTTGCGCTTGACGGTCACCTGCATCCATTCGGAGAGGGCGTTCACCACGGAAGCGCCCACGCCGTGCAGACCACCTGAGACCTGGTAGGCCTTGCCGCCGAACTTGCCTCCGGCGTGCAGAACGGTCATTACAGTCTGAAGGGCGGAGACGCCGGTGGTGGGGTGAATCTCCACCGGGATGCCACGCCCGTTGTCCTCCACTGTGACCACGTTATCCTCAGAAATGCAGATGTCGATGCGGTCGCAGGTACCGGACATGGCCTCGTCCACGCTGTTGTAGGCGATTTCGTAAACCAGGTGGTGCAGGCCGCGCTGGTCGGTCGAGCCGATGTACATGCCGGGGCGCTTGCGCACGGCCTCCAGCCCCTCCAGCACTTGGATATCTTTTGCGGAATACTCGGCAGCTTTTTTACCGTTGCTGGATTCTTCTTTAGGCATAGTCGGTCTTCATCCTATCTAAAGGGAGTTCTTCAAAATGCCAGAGTACCTGTGTCTTATAAAAACGCCCCGCCGAAGGCCGGCTGGGACTCGGTTTTCGGTCTGATTCATTTATGTTATTATAGCATATTTCAGGCACAGAAAAAAGGTGGAAAGTACTCCCCCATACTCCTTGCTGCGATTCATCATAGTTATGCCATGAGCCTGGCGAGAGAACGACATGCCCCCTGTTCTGACGAGGTTGAAGCGTTCAAAGACTAGCCTTGTTGAGTACCCTCATCCATCAACAAGGAATAGCTTACAATAAGGCTTAACAAAGGGAGTGCCCGCAGTGGGCAGTCCCTGTTATAATAATCAAACGGATGGATAAATATCAGGCGGCCCTCGATTTTCTTTACAGCTTCGTCGATTACGAAACCTCCCACCAGCCGCGCTCACCGGTGAACTACGACCTGCGGCGCATGGACGAGCTTCTGACGCGACTCGGCAACCCTCATCTGAAGGCCAGAACCGTGCATATCGCAGGAACCAAGGGCAAGGGCAGCACCGCGGCCATGGTCGCCTCTGTTCTCACCGCTTCCGGCTACCGCACCGGACTGTACACCTCGCCCCACCTGATTGATATAAGAGAACGCATACGCGTGGATGGGCGTCTCATTTCCAGGGCTGAACTTATCAAGCTCGTCGCGAGATTGAAACCCGAAGTTGAGACTGTCAACGCCAAAGGGAACTATGGCAAGCTCACCACATTCGAGTTATTAACGGCGCTGGGTTTTATGTATTTCGCACACGCTCAGGCGGAATTCCAGGTAGTGGAGGTGGGGCTGGGTGGCAGGCTGGATGCCACCAACGTGATCAGGCCCGAAGTAGGCGCCATCACCACTCTCGGAATGGACCACACTGATGTGTTGGGGGACACCCTGGGGAAAATCGCATCCGAGAAGGCCGGCATTATCAAGCCCAACGTGCCCGTGGTGAGCGCCTGCCAAGTGCCTGAGGCGGCGGAGGTCATCGAAATGTTCTGCCGCCGTAACGACGCACGCCTCATCCTAGTCGGACGGGATATCACATATACAGACCAGGGCGAGGAAGGCGGCGTCCAGTCACTTGAGATAAAGGGCCGGCTCGGCACCTATGAAGTGGCACTTCCCCTGCGCGGCCGCTTCCAGCAGGAAAACGCCGCCGTGGCGGTGGGAGTCCTTGAGGTGCTGGCCGAGCAGGGATACCGAGTCGGACCGAAGGATATCGCTCTGGGGTTGCAAAAAGTGCGCTGGCCCGGGCGTTTCCAGGTCCTCCGCACGCGTCCCGTGGTGGTCGTAGATGGTGCCCACAACCCTCAGGCGGCGTGTGAACTCAGACTGGCGATAGCTGACTTTCTCGCCGGCAGGAAGCCCGGACGCAGGATACTGGTCATCGGTATGTCGTCGGATAAAGATTATGAAGGTGTCGCGGAGGAACTGGCCCCTCTTTTCGATAGCGTGATAATCACCCGCTCGCGCCATCCACGCGCCCTGGCAACCGGTATTCTCGCCTCGGAATTCACCAAGCGTGGCTGCGAGATAGACACGACGGATTCAGTCGCAGAAGCCCTGTGCCGGGCTGTTCACCGGGCTCAAAACGATGACTTCGTGTGCGTCACTGGTTCGCTCTTTATCGTTGGTGAAGCACTGGAGTGGGCACACAAGCCGGGCTACTAGCGCCCGGCGTTACTGGGTCGCGCCGGCGATCTCGAAGTTGATCTTGGCCTCGGTAGGCAGCATGCGTTCCAGGACCTTTTCCATGGCCATGGTATGGGCGCACAACCCCCAGGTGGTAAAGAAATCGCAGGTGCAAAACCACTTGTTATCTTTGTAACAGGTGGTGTGGTCGTCGTTGGCTCCGCGGAATTTAACGGAGAAATCGATGAAGGTGATGCGTTCAGGTTCCTGAGCATAGCGATGGGCCTTTTCAATCTTGCCGATAAGACTGGACTGCATGGCACACCTCCTCTTAAATTAAAAAAACACCGGCTTATGCAAAGCCCGGTGCTTTAACTTCCCTCCGTGATAATAAACACTTTCATGGCGGTGTTCTCCTAGGGGTACAACCTATTTTACCCCGTTAGGGACGGCGTGTCTAGTGGGCGGCAGGCATGGGACTGAAATTTTAGAAAAATTTAATGCCTTACCTATGCTTCAGGACTCAGACTTATTCCGAAAGAATAAACCTTCGTCCCCTTATAAGAAAGGTGTGTGTGTTGACAGCTTGCCCGCAAACGGGTTAGATTTACCCCAGAGGGCGGTGAATCCGCCCGGCTTAGTAGGAGGACCACATGATGATAGAACGGGTTCACGAGCATATAATCGAAGAGCTGCAGCAAAACGCGCGCACCGATACCATTTTTATTCTCACAGCGATATTTCTGAACCTCGTCGCGCTGGCTATCAACTCCAGCGTAGCCCAAGGAACCATGGATCCCACCACCTGGATAGTCTTCTTTACGTTCACCGCCCTAGTCATCGTGGTCAACTTCGTGGTGGTCAATGGCCTGCTCAAGGGCAAGCAGATGCGTACCAAACTGATAACCGGCCTGCTGAAAATGTACAAGGACAACAATGTGGAGGGCTATTATGACCCGACGCTTCTCACCAACTACGCCACGCGCTATAACCTTTTCCTGCTGGCGGTGGGGTTCACCGGCGTCGTTGCCCTGATAGTTCCCATCGTTCTGCTGGGCGGAAGCTAGGCATTGAAAGCCCTGCTGCAGCGCGTATCTCAGGCCTCGGTCAGCATAGACGGGACGGAGGTCGGACGCATCGGTTCCGGCCTGTGCGTGCTGGTGGGCGTGGCTGCCGGCGACAGTGAAAAGGACGTCGACTACCTCGTCTCCAAACTGGTCGGGCTGCGCATCTTTGCCGATTCGGGCGGTAAATTCAACCTCTCGCTGCTGGATGTAAGGGGCGAGATGCTGCTCATCAGCCAATTCACGCTGCTGGCTGATGCCCGCCACGGACGCCGTCCCGGC
The DNA here is from genome assembly GCA_049520695.1 of Dehalococcoidales bacterium. Classification (GTDB taxonomy): domain Bacteria; phylum Chloroflexota; class Dehalococcoidia; order Dehalococcoidales; family UBA1222; genus SURF-27. Next base: position 3,709 of record JBEKPN010000024.1, read on the forward strand.
TTTACCGATGCCGCACCGCCGGAGATAGCCGAAAGGTTGTTCAACCTCTTCGTGGAAAAGGCGAAGGCGACCGGAATCAGAGTGGCGACAGGGTGCTTTCAGGCCTACATGCGGGTTGAAATCGTCAACGACGGCCCGGTGACCATCATGCTGGACAGCCGGGATGCTGCCTATTGCAAACCTTCGTAATTGCAAAGCACTTGCAATAACCTTTAACCTCTGCTAGAATATCCACGCTATGACTCAGGTCAAGGACATCGTCTCACGGCTCTCGCAGCAAGGCTATCGCATGACGCCCCAGCGGCTGATGATACTGGAGGCCATCGAGGGAGCCAGCGGGCATGTCAGCGCCGAGGAGATTTACCAGGACATACGCAAGCGCTACCCCGGCCTCAACATATCCACCGTGTACCGCACCCTCGAGCTGCTCAAAGAGACGGGGCTGGTAACAGAGACCGACATGGGCGACGGGCGCGTGCGCTTCCATAGCATGGGTCATGAGCACCACCACCACCTGGTGTGCTCGAAATGCGGCAAGGTCATTGACCTGGACGAGGAGACGCTGTCGCCTCTTACCGGCGTTTTGTCCGAGAAGTATGGCTTCCGCGCCGACCTGAAGCACCTGGCCATCTTCGGACGTTGCAAGGGCTGCTCCTGATTTTTTTTGATTTATCACTGCAACTCGTTGCAATTGCACATAATAACGATAGAGAGTAAAAAGGAAACGTTTTGCACATTCCCGACGGTTATCTCAGCCCGGTTACAGACGGGGTGATGCTGGCGGCCGCCGCCCCTTTCTGGACTGTGGCGCTTAAAAAGGTGCGCCGGACGCTCAACCAGCGCACTGTGCCCGTGCTGGCGCTCTTCTCCGCCTTTTCCTTCGTGACCATGATGTTTAACGTGCCCCTGCCCGGCGGCACCACGGCGCACGCGGTGGGCGGCACCCTGCTGGCCATCGTGCTGGGTCCCTGGGCCGCCGTCATAGGCGTATCCGTGGCGCTGGGCATACAGGCACTTTTTTTCGCCGACGGCGGAATCCTGGCCTTCGGCGCCAACTGCTTCAACATGGCCATCGTCCTGCCGCTGGTGGGTTATTTCGTCTACAAGCTCATCTCGAGTAATTCCACAGCTTCTTCGCCGCGCCGTTTGCTGGGTGCGGTGCTGGGCAGCTATGCCGGCATTAACGCGGCTGCCCTGTGTGCGAGTATTGAGCTCGGGCTTCAACCCTTGCTTTTCCATACGGCCAGTGGCATTCCTTTATACGCCCCGTACGGCCTGGCTACAGCCGTGCCCGCGATGGTCATCGGACATCTACTCGTGGCGGGGCCTGTCGAAGCCCTAGTGACGGGGCTGATGGTCTTTTATCTGCAGCGCGCGCATTCAACTCTGCTTCAGTCGGATGTACAGGCCAAGGGCGAGGGCAAGCGCTGGGTCCTGTGGGGCGGCCTGGCAGCCCTGGCGCTGGCCACTCCAATCGGACTTTTCGCCTCCGGCACGGCATGGGGGGAGTGGGGGTTGGACGAACTCAAGACAATAGGCTTGAGTGCCATACCTCAAGGATTACAGAAACTGGAGGGTTGGTGGCCAGCTCCTCTGCCGGACTACGGCTTTCCCAGGATGGGAGCGGTCATCGGCTACATCCTGTCTGCTTTCTTGGGGATGGGGCTGATTATCTTTCTGTTATGGATGGGCGGGCGCTGGCTTATGCGCAAAAACGCCTCTAGGATGGGACAGCCTGTCTCGAGGAATGCGTCGGAATGAAAAGCGAGGGTTTCCTGTCCCGCAACATCGCGGGGCTTTCACAGGCGCTGGAATCTGTCATCGCGGCTGATGATCTGAGCCGTGAACCCGGCCTGCTTCAGGGCCTCGACCCGCGCGCCAAGGTCGCCAGCTTTTTACTTCTTGTCGTCACGGCCGGGCTGCTGCGCGGCCTGGTGTTACTCGCAGTCCTGTTCGCGATGGCACTGGTTCTGGTGTTTTTTTCCAGGATCCCGTTCGCCTTTTTTCTAAAGCGCGTGCTGCTCTTCATCCCGCTTTTCACCGCGGTCATCGCTATCCCCGCCATTTTTATCACGCCGGGAACCGTCTTCTGGCATATCGGAGCTCACGTCTCCGTCACCCAGCAGGGGCTTCTCAGCGCCGCGTTTCTCTTAGCCAGGGTGACGGATTCTCTCTCACTGGGTATTCTCCTGATTCTGACCACCCGCTGGACCGACCTGCTGGCGGCCCTGCGCTGGTTTCGCCTGCCGGCGCTCATCGTCAGCGTCGTCGGCATGACCTACCGTTACATCTTTCTATTCCTCCACACGGCTAATAACATATTCATGGCACGGCGCAGCCGCACTATCGCCCGTTTCTCGGGCGCGGCCAACCGCCACTGGCTAGCGCAGGTAATGGCCGCCACGCTGGCCAAATCGCAGTACCTGGGCGAGGAGGTCTACCTGGCCATGCTTGCCCGCGGTTACAGCGGCGAGATAGTTACTCTCGACGATTTGCAGACGCGTGATCGTGACTTCCTCTGGCTCGCCGCAACACTCGTAATAGCATTCACTTTATTGTGGGTGAACTACCTATGATGACAGCTATCCCCGTTTTCGAAGTCAAAAACCTGAGCTATGATTATCCCGGCAACATCCCTGCCCTGAAGGACGTCAGTTTCGCCACCTTGCCGGGCCAGGCGGTGGCGCTGGCGGGCGCCAACGGCTCGGGCAAGAGCACGCTGCTGCGACTGCTTGATGGGCTCATCTTCCCTTCCGGCGGCGAGATCAATTTTGGCGGCGTGCCCCTCACTGAGAAAGCTTTTGAGGACGCCGCATACGCGCGGGATTTCCGTAGCCGCGTGGGGCTGGTTTTCCAGGACGCCGACGTGCAGCTTTTTTCCGCGACAGTCTGGGATGAAGTCATTTTCAGTCCCCTACAGCTTGGCATACCGAAGGCGGAAGTCGTCTCACGGGGCTTGGAAGCCCTTGAGTTGCTCGGCATCTCTCACCTGAAAGAGCGTCCCCCCTACCGCCTCTCCGGGGGCGAGAAGAAGAAGGTCTCCATCGCTTGCGTTCTTTCCCTGTACCCGCGCGTGCTGCTGCTGGATGAGCCCTCGAGCGGCCTCGACCCGCACAGCCAGGGCGTTCTTATCGATTTCCTCATCCGCTGGGTGGGGGGCAGCAATACGCTTATTTTCAGCACGCAGGACCTCGACCTGGTGGAAGAGCTGGCCAGCCGTGTCATCGTGCTGGGAACGGGGCACTCCATCGTGGCCGACGGCAAGCCTGAGGATTTCCTCTCGGACGCGGAGTTTTTGCTCAAGACCAACCTGATTCACGAGCACGCCCACCGTCACAAGTCGCTGGTGCACCGCCACCAGCACACTCACGAACACCAGCACCCCGGTGAAGATAGGCACACGATATAAGGAGTAACTTCATGGCAATCATAGACTTGATTCATCATCGCCACAGCATACGCCATTACCTAGACAGGCCGGTGGAACGCGAGAAGATAATGCAATGCCTGGAGGTGGCGCGTCTGGCACCCTCGGCCAACAACAGCCAGCCGTGGCATTTTGTTGTCGTGGATGAACCGACTCTGAAGAATAAATTGTGTGATGCAGCCTTCGGCGGATTATTCTCCGTCATGAAATTCCCCAGGGAGGCGCCGGTGCTGGTTGCCGCCGTGGCTGACCCGCCCGGCCCCGGGCTCAGGATGGGAAACCTCGTACTGCGCACGAATTTCAGCCTGATAGACATGGGCATTGCCGTCGAGCATTTCATCTTGCAGGCGGACGAACTGGGCCTGGGTACCTGCTGGATGGGCCTGTTCGACGAGAAGAAGGTCAAGCGAGCGCTGGGAATCCCACGAGACATGAAAGTGGTGGCTCTGTTGCCACTGGGCTATTTCGACGAGGCGCTGGCGCAACGCGGGCACAGCCGCAAGACGCTGGAAGAGATGAGCAGCTTCAACGGCTGGAATAACAGAGAGTAACTCCGTTGTCATTGCGAGTCCCGATGGTATCGGGACGAAGCAATCTTTACAAATTCACCTTGTCTTTGCGAGGAGTCCGCCTGAGATTGCTGCCTGCGGCAGGCGGCAATCTCACTAACGACGAAACTGACTTAGATAATGTCACCCCGAGACCAGGGGGCCTTCCCCCAGGATTCTTCAACCCGCCACGGCGGGCTTCCAGAATGACAACGGACGGCCTTAGCCTTTGATCTCTTTGACCCGCCCCACCTGCCCGCTCACCAGGCGCACCTTGATACCATGCGGATGGGTGGGCGACTTGGTCAGAATATCCTTGACTACGCCCTCGGTGAGTCTGCCGCTCTGCTGGTCGGCCTTTAGCACTATAGCGACCTTCATGCCCGGTTTGATGCTGATGCGCTGATTACCCGGCATAGTTTTGGCTCCTCTCTCTCCCATCCTTTTCCCCTTAAGAGAAGGGGCGGCTCTCGATTAAAATTTGAAATGGACAAAAATCCGAACACAACCAGGACACGGTAGCTTTGATTAGGAAATATTGAAATCAACACTCCGCACATGAACATCAGAACCTGGCACCGCCAGGAGAAAAGGGCTCTCACAGACGGCATGATTGACACTTATTTCGGTATCTGACGCCCCACTTCAAACCAATAATACGTATCATTAGCCTCAAATCCGGGTCTGGTATTCGATCTATCTCGCACAGGAAACCATGCAGTCTTTCCATGCCGTTCATTTCTTCGGTAGGTCTTGTTGGCCCGGGAAAGTTTATATACACCCGTTCTGACATTCTGGCCTCATCTATTATCCTTGTAGTATTCTGCAACAAGGTTCTCTTGTTCCGGTGTTTCAACCGCCAACTCACAGTAGCGCCCCCGCAGGGTCTTTATCGCGATTTCAGGTTCAATATGTTCTAGCGCGACCAATAAGCATGCTAAAACAGTACCCGTTCTTCCGTGGCCTTCCATGGATGCTATTTCAACATTCTTGCCAGACTCGAGTAGCGTCACAATAGAATCAATTGTTTTGTCAAGCAAAGGAATATCGATTACCCCTCCATCTGGCCAATCAAGTATGGTTTTGGGATATGAAGTTTCCTCATCACTCCACCACTCATCAAGGTAAACCCCAAAATCTTGGCTAGGTTCAATATCGATTTTACATATGAACGCGATGGCTCCGAAACACCATCCTTCAAAAGAAGAGGCAAATACTCTGTACGATCCTATTTTTACTTCTTCTCTCCAGTGAATACGCATACACATTTTCTCTTCACACGCCCATTGGCGAAATCGAAGTATTTGGAGAGTTGACCCTACGAGTATAAGCGCGTATGCTAAGTTTGGTCGGCCTGGTTCCCATTTTTCAGCACCCTCTTGAAGAGGCAAGAGACGTGCGGCAAACCTGTAGAGGTCTTCAGGCTCATAGAAGTAATTCAGGGGATGTTGTGAATTTGGATCAAATGGATCAAAGCCATAAAATAAGTCCTTGCCCAGCTGTTTGTTGAAATACATTTCTTGCCACGTTTCATATAGTTGCCAGAAAGGTAATATACTTACCTCATGATTTATTAACCAGGAATGGTATTTCAGATAATTTGCTTCGTCCAACAAAGTTGGAGTTAATGGTTTGAGTACAGTATGAACCATGAAATCAAGAAAACTTTCGTATTCCACAGTCCATTTCAGGACTAAGTTCTGTTCTTCATCTGATAGTAAAGACGGTTTCATCTTTATAACCTTGGCAATAAGCTAAATAGTCAAACCCTATTTGTTGGTGGATTACCATGTTTCTGCAGAACTTCATCAAACGTTGCGCGTTGTTGCTCCATTTGGTTATCGTC
>JBEKPN010000025.1:0-9513 GCA_049520695.1 Dehalococcoidales bacterium
CAAATTGACGGCCGCTCCGGGGTGAAGGGCGCGAAAATTGGTGCATTTCCAAGTCTCGGCCAGCAGGTCAAATTGCAGCCGCCGCTCGCGCCCGCGCCCGCTTGTTTTCGCCACCGTCAGGCAGCAACCATTGACCGCCAGGCTCCCGCCCGCCTTCATGCCGCGCCCGCACACCCGCGAGCGCACCACCAGGTGGATCGCCCTCTCCTCCGGCGTGATGGATTGCACGCAGCCGCTTTCTTCAACAATTCCTGTGAACATCGGTTTGCTCCGGCGATTATTCTGGCTCCTGCACGCGGGCGGTCAACAACAAATCGCCACCGACCCGCCGCCATTGCGCCTCGCGCAGCCTTATTTGGCCGCCGGCAGTCCGCGCGCCGTCCCCCGCTATGGCGGTGGGCGCCTGGCGGCCGCCCAGGATGAGCGGCGCGTAGAAAAACACGACCCGCTGGCACAGCGGCGCCCACAGGGCGTTGGTCTCCCCGCCCCCTTCCACCAGGAGGCTCGTGACGTTTTCCCGGCCCAGGGTTTGGAGCAGCCAGGGCAGGCGGAGAAGCACGTGCGTGGGCTCATAGGTACGCTTGAGGAAGTAGTAGGGCGCGGTGGGGTGGCCGAAGCCATCCATGAGTTGAATGGCGACCACGGGCCAGGGGCGCTTGAAGACCCAAGGCATGAGTCCGGCGGTGACGGGGTAGTTGAGCCACTCCTTGACGGGGATGGTGCTGGCCAGGTCGCGGTAACGCAGGACGGAACGGACGACGGCGGAGTAGTGGTTTTGCATGACGTCGCTGATGTTGTCCGGCACGAAGGTCAGGCCGTTGTCACGGGCTTTGCCGCCCGCGTCTTTCCAGACGAGGTTGGGTATGGATTCTAGTTTTCCCTCTTTAACAGCCTGCATGAATAGCCGCATGGGCTCCTCGGTGGAGTCTCCCCGCATGACATAATCCACTTCAGGATAGACTATCAGCTCCTTGTAGAAGTAGGATGCGGAAAAGCCGCCGAAAATGACTTTGGAATCGGGGTGATGCTTTTTGACCAGCCTAGCCACTTCAATCGCGCCGTGTGCATGCACCATCCAATGCAAATCGATTCCGAAGACGGGGGCATGTAGTTTGCGTATGAACTCCTCGGCATCGAATCGAGCATTCCGGAGCATTCTACCCGCCAGATTCACCACGCGCACATGATAGCCCGCCTTGCCCAGGTACTCCGCCAAGCTGGAAAAGCCGATGGGGTACATTTCGAAGGCGGGGGTGGACAGGACGAGGTCGCTGACAGGCCCGTAAAGCTGCGGGATTTTGCGGAAATCGTAAACGTGGGGCGCGTGGAGCAGAATCAGGTCCGTTTTTGCCATGATTTATCCTTGCTGAGATTGAGAATTATAAAAATGTAGCACGACAGGGGTTTAAACACAATAAAAGGGGATGATCGATGCCAGTCATCGTATTTGGTGTGTGTGGCACTATGCGTACTTAGTAAATAAAACACAATCCCGATTGGTGGTGTTTATTAACAGGGCTTGTATCGTACCAAAGACGGTATGGATTTCGCAATATGAAGGTGGCAGGGGGGGCTTGAACTCCGTTCTGTTAACCAATATACTTACTATACCTGTGCGTTCCTAAAAGGTAAGCAGCAATGGATAATGCGACTTAGGAGGAGAAGAAAATGCCGAGAGACGATAATAGCCAGGATGTAGTTTTTAATGGGCGCATTTTTAAGCGCGTGAAAATGGGGCTGGACGAGAAAGATGTTCTCCCTTTTATACAGACCATCATCGAAGAACGTGACGAGCTGGCAAAACGCCAGGACAACTCGCCAACGCTCACACGTTTCATTGAGAAAATCGCTAAGGAGGCAGATGAATGGGCTGAACAGACAAAAAAAGAGGCCAGGGAGCAAGCCTCAGCTGACGCGAAAGCTATACTGTTAAAAGCGGAGGAGCAGGCCGCACAATATGTTGAAGAAAAAAGAATAGAGGCAAAGGAACAGGCTGCCGCTGACTCTAAAGCCATAATTTCCAGTGCAGAGGAGCAAGCCGCTAAATACCTTGAAGAAAAAAGGCAGGAAGCTATTGCTAATTCCCAGAAGGAAGCAGAATTCCTCAAGCGGCAGGCTCAAATTCGGCTTGAGGCATGGGTAAAAGAAATAAAAGACAATCTAATAATACAATTAAGAGACATAGGTGGACTGTTGAATAGAGAGATGCGTGCTCAGTCCGAGGACTTAAAGCGGCGGGCCGCAGCCTTTGAGTCCGATTTTGAAAAACAACTAATGGATTTAAAGAAACGGGAGATAACCATCTCTGCGGATAGACCACCGGAGAGTCAGACAAAGCCCGGTTCTGAAAACGCAGGTGTTGCGGGACAAAAAACAGCAGTTGAGAATCAAAAACAGGCGGCTGTAACGCCTAAAGTCTCCACTATGATTGTGGAAGACCCGCCCAAGGAAAGAAAGTGGGTGGAAGTACAGATTGCTTCGGGCGAAGCAGATGAAATAAAGGCTCTGAAGGCCCGCATGGAGCAACAATCAGAAATTGGAGCGGCTCAGGTAACCAAAGACATTGGTAAGACCGCGATATCAGTTTTACTTAGAAAGCCTATCGATGTTATACAAAAGTTGATGTCTTTCCCAGAGGTGAAACAGGCGCAAGAAATGGTAGAGAATGGACAAATCATATATAGAGTGGTACTTGCCAAAACGCTGCCCAGGGAAAACATGAAAGATACCCTCAGTGAGCAACTCCGCGATTGGAAAACACAGCATTGATTGGGGGGAAATAGTTGGGGTTGATCCGAAGGCCCCGTTTTTATTCAGAGCATTTCGAATTAGGTCTCGAACGTATTCGCTTGTGATCAACCCGAAGGACTGAACCTATAAAGCTGGATGCTCAGGGTTGCAGGGTTTGGCAGGGTCAGTTACCCTGCCAACCGAACTGACTGAACTTTTGTAGTTGTTGCCGTAGTCTGTTTAAACATTATTTTGAGTTTTTGACTTTCACTCGATATTCATCTATACTAGCCTGAATTAACAACTGAATATGCATACTATCAAGAGTGGTGGTGAGGGTTCTGGCCCTGTGACCCACCCGACAACCTTTAGTCTTTCTTAAAGGTGTCAAGGCCAGCCCGCAAAGGATCGATAGGTCGTTTACAAAGCGAAAAAGGGCGTTAGCCTCCTTACAACGGAGGTTTTTTTATTGATCTGAGTAGAGCCGCCTTTATATTTGCTTAATGCCAAGCTCCCACATCAGTCAGTGGCAAGTACCTCGGACTCGGTCCCGCTAGTTCAGGGATCAAGAATGAGCATCGAAAAGGCTGGGGACGTTAGACAAAAAAACATGCAAAATGTTATAATTACGTTTATTCCAGCGGGACTTATGCCTGAAATTCGCTTGCAAAATCCACTCCATTTACGATAGTGAAGAAGATAAATATGCCGAAAACCGACCTTATCCTGCTGCATGCCCCGCATGTATATGACTTCCGCAAGATACCCCAGCTGTACGGCCCGGTGAGCGACCTGGTGCTCGCCACGCCCATCTTCGAGATGTACCCGGTGGGGCTTCCCAGCATCTCCGAGTACCTCGAAAAGGCCGGTTTCCGCGTGCGCATCATCAACCTGGCATGGCGCATGCTGCGGGACGCGCATTTCGACGCCGAGGCCTTCATAAAGAAGCTCGACGCCCCCGTTTTTGGTATCGACCTCCACTGGATGGTGCACTCGCACGGCTCCATCGAAATCGCCAAAATTGTCAAGAAATACCATGCGGACTCCAAAATTATTTTCGGGGGTTACTCCTCTTCGTGCTTTTGGAAAGAGCTTATCCTTTATCCGGCGGTGGACTTTGTCATGCGCGGCGACTCCACCGAGGAGCCCATGAAACAATTCATGCAGGCACTCGCGGGCGGCGACCTGTCCGCAGTGCCGAATCTGGTCTGGAAAGATGCCGCCGGGAAGGTGCGCGAAAACGAGTTCAGCTATGTGCCCACCGACATCAGCCATGTCATGGGAAACCACTACGGGACGGTAGTGCGCCAGGTGCTGCGCTACCACGACCTCGCTAGCGTGGTTCCTTTCAAGGGCTGGCTGAAATACCCGGTGACGGCGGTATTCACCTGCCGCGGCTGCAATTATAACTGCATCTTCTGCAGCGGGGCCAAGGGGGCCTTGTCCGGCTTTGCCAACCGCAAGACGCCGGCCTACCGCACCGCCGAGGATATATTCAACGATATCCAGAACATCAGCAACATAACGCGTGGCCCCATCCTGCTGGTGGGGGACATCCGCGAGGGCGGGGAAGAGCGCGCTCATAAACTGCTGAGCCTGATTAAAGAGCATCGCGTTAAAAACACTCTCATGCTGGAGGCTTTCAATCCCATGTCCCCCGAGTTCGTCAAGGAACTGGCGCAGGCCGCGCCGGGCTTCTCGCTGGACATGTCGCCCGAATCGCACGACCCCGAGGTGCGCCAGGTGTCGCTGGGCCGGAGTTTTTCCAACGAGGACATGGAGAAGATGATAGAGACCGCGCTGGCAGAGGGTGCCAGTCGCGTGGAGATATTCTTCATGATAGGGCTGCACAAGCAGACCAAACAATCCGTGCTGGACACCATCGATTACTGCGAATATCTGCTCGAGAAGTTCAAGGCCGACAAGCGACTATTCCTTTTCATGGGGCACCAGGCGCCCTTCATGGCGCCCGGCAGTCTGGCTTTCGAGTACCCGGAGCGCTATGGGTTCCATCTATTTTATAAGACGCTGGAAGAGCACCGCCAGGCGCTCACGTTGCCGAGCTGGAAACACAGCCTGAACTACGAGACCGAGTGGCTGTCGCGCGACGAGATAACTGAAGTGACCTACGAAGCCATCGCTCGCCTGGCTAAACTCAAGGCCAAATACGGTCAGATTTCGCAGGCGCTGGCGGACACGCAACTCGAGCGCATCGAGAGCGCCAAAGCTCTTGAGGTAAAAATCGAGGAGCTGATGAAAAGCGGACAGGCCGATAAGATCGCCGCACTGCGCCCGGAGATGGACCGCATCAACGGCTTCCGCGTCGTCGAGAGGCTGGAGCTCGAGATACCCATCGGGCTGGTGCGTCTGAGATACATATCTGCCATACGCAACATCCTGTTCAAGCGCAAGAAGAAGCCCGTCTCCAATCAACCGGCGTGAGGTCGTGTGATTCGAATGCGATGGTTTCATCAACGGGAAATCAGTTAGAGACTGTTAACAAGGCAGAGGGAGCCTGTTAAAAGTGGAAGATCCTGCAAGAGGGGGTAAACGAGTATCAAGAATATATTGCTATATTAACACACCCGTAGGCTGAGTGGGATGGATTACGCACACCGTGTGCCTAAATCCAAAATGTACAAAAACACATATAACTGTCAAGCACATGTGCGCAAACACGCGCATTTTGGGTTGTAGCAACACTCACATTATGCGTATGTAGCAAACAACATACAATTATGAGTGAATATTATCAGGCTCAAGCAGGTCAATTAATTTGTGACCACAATCTGTATCGGCGTTACTGAAAAGGGTATATCCATATTTAGTGCGGGGTCATAGAAACCGGTATCCGATACGCTGAGAATATATGTCCCAGCTGTAACCGCGACGGTATAACTGGGGTCTTTAGTAGCCGTCCAGGTGTTGGATCCGCCAATATACCAGCCGATGGTAATCGGCGTGTTTAGCGTCGTTCCGGTGCGTACCCTGGTAATACCCCAGACTATTTGTCCCGCCTCGTTGGTTATCTGGATAGTGGTCTCGCCACCCATATTCTGCAGTACCACGCCGGTATTGTAGACGTTTTGCAGTTCGGTATTGATGATAACTTTTTCGCCAAGCCTAGGATGAGTATTGCTAACGCTCACGGTAAAGCTGAAGCCACCTGACATACGGCTCTCTGAAGTAGACACTGGTGCAGATGTGCTGGTATAACTTGCACAACCAGCTAAGCCAGTTAAAGCAAGAATTGATAGGATGGGTAAAGAAAATAGAAAAGCTTTATTTACTCTTTCCATGTGAAATCCCTTGAAAACATTCTAATCTCTTTTCCATGCTTGCTTTGTATAGATAATGACTCCGAGAGCCAGGAATCCAATCGAAATCAATACAGTCGATATAACCTGGCCTGTAGTCAGTGGATTATATCCGGCCGCACTCTCACCTAGCAACAGATAGACGGACGAAGAGGTGGCCGATGATATCGGATAGAAACGCGAAAAAGCACGCAAGAATTGCGGTAAGGCCTCATAGGTGATGAAAATACCCGAAATAAAGGCGGTAACTAAAGTTATCCCCAATCCGGTTAAAAATGTTGCCAAGACCAGTTTGGTGTAAGATCCGATAATGAGCCCTATACCGGCTGACGAGATAATTGCAAACACTAGAAAACCAATCACTTCTATGTAGCTTGCCATGGTGCCGCTAAAACGTGCGCCAAAGGCCAATCCAACTGCAACGATCAAACTTGTTGCAGCTAGAGAGAGAAGAGCCGAGGCCATTATGCGCCCCAGGAAATCGCGCCAGGGACTGATTGGCATGGATTTAAGTTTTGTAAGGAGGCCTGTCTCGCGATCCCGTGATATGGTGCCTGCAAGGTTGAGTATCCCAGCCGTCATCAAAGAAAATGCAACCATGGAGATTGTGAGAACACCTTTGGCTATCGGCAAATCGGATGTGGACACACTCGTGTTAAGCGAGACACCTGTGATAAGCAGAAGAAACATAGGCAGGACAATTGTGAAGATGGGGATAGCCCGGATTCTAGTGAAGCATTTAATGGTTTTAGTGAAGGTGCCGAAGACCTGTCTCATTGGATTTAAACCTCCCGCATCGGCTGCTCTGTCAACTTAAAAAATACATCTTCTAGTGAAGGCTTTGCTACCTCGGTCCGGTTCACCGCGATACCCGCTTGATTAAGCGCTTTGATTATTTCCGGCAGAACCTGACCGGCATCGTGGGCATAAATGCGATATCCATTTTGCAACTGAGCAACCTTTTGCCCTTCATTGAAAGTCTTTATTATCGCTTCACAACTACTGCTTTGTGTTGGCGTTTCGATAGTAATGGTTTCTTCGGGAGCATATTGGGTACGGAGCGTTGTTGGAGTTCCCTCGGCGATTATTTTTCCCTTGTGTATGAACCCGACCTTTGAAGCCGATTCGGCATCAATTCCCAGGTGGGTAATAAGGAAGATGCTTGTCCGGTCCTGTATGATATCTCTAAGCAGAGTAAAGAAATCTCGTCGGGCTGTCGGGTCTAGTCCTGTGGTAGGCTCGTCCAGGATAAGAACACGCACACCTGGGAAAAGCGCGGTAGCTAATTCAAGCCTTTTCTTCATACCGCCGGAATAATAGGAAAACTGCTTGTCAGCATCCTTTGTAAGCCCCACTTTCTCAAGCATTGAGTTTATCAACCCCACAGCATCCCGACCGCTAATTCCTAGTATGCTGGCGAAATAAACGAGGTTTTCCTTGCCTGAGAGTTGGGGTACCGAAAAATTTTCCTGTGGGATATAGGCAATCATCTTCCGGGCCTGTTCGGGCTTCTTTCCACATATTTGTACCACACCGCTATCGAATGTAGTGACTGAGGCGATAATTGAGGATAAGGTTGTTTTGCCCGAACCGTTAGGCCCCATCAGGGCATAGAACTCCCCTTCTTCTATGACGAGGTTTACACCGTCGAGTACTTTCTGAGTGCCATAGCTTTTTTTAAGATCTTGAACGTAGATTGAATGCATTGCCTCCTCCAGAAATCAGCCATGACTCCAATATGGTCGTATTTGATTTTTATCCTAATAATTCTATCACCGATGTCAATAACTAGAGGCTAAATCAATCCCTCATCGCCCTCTCATACATCTTCAGGCTATCATCAAACTTCACACTCTTCGTATACCTCAACACCATACCCAGCGTTTCCCATCCTCCCAATCTCATGATGTGCTCCACATCCACTGTGCAGGTTGGATGCGAATGTCCTCCTGAACGTATGAGCGTTTCCTAACTGAAACGGGTATAATCAGCTTTACTATCAAACTTATTCTTTCACAAGGGAATAAAGGGGATGGGAAAACCAAAACCGAATAGGTATTGATAATATGGACCGAACAACACTCAACGCCTGGGTACAGGTGCAGAAGCTGCCGCGCCATTCCAACGATGTTTTTTCTTTTGTGTTGGGCTCGGTGCTAGCCTGGTACCACACGGGCAACTTCAACTGGTTGGTATTCACCGCATCGCTGGTCGCCGTTTTCTTCATCGCTAACGGCATCTATCTAACCAACGAGGCGCAGGACTACGAGGGCGACCGCCGCAACCTGGAGCGCATCGGGGCCGGGGGCGGCATGAATTTGACCAGCACGGGGGGCACGCAAGTGCTGGTGCGCGGACACCTTAAAAAAGAGCACGTGCAGCTCGCCGGCATGCTTTTCTTCGCCGCAGCCATACCGCTGGGGCTTGTCGTTCAGTTTATTGGCAAGACGGGACCGCTGACTATCCTGCTGGGCGCCCTGGGCATCTTAATCACTTATAGCTATTCCAACCCGCCTATCAAGGCCTCTTACCGCGGGCTGGGCGAAACGTTTATGATGCTGGGTTATGCCCTGCTGGTCTTCACGGCATATTACATCCAGGCCGGACCGAGCTGGCTGCCGTTAATCGTCGCGCTGCCGCGCATACTTACCGTACCGGCGCTCAAGTTGATACGCAACTTCCCCGACGCCACAGCCGACGCCGCCTCAGGCAAGCGCACATTGGTGGTCATTTTCGGGCAGGAACGCATGCGCTATGTATATATAGCGCTGGTCACCGGGGCGATACTTTCTTTTGCCTGCTCCGCGATAGTGTCTAAATCGGTCTTTGCGCTACTCAATATCTGGCCGGCCGCGCTCTTCGTGCAGAGCCTGATTCCGGTGCTGAACGGCCAGTGGCGGGAGCGCGCCGGGCTGGAGAAGGGCTGCAAGAAGGGTTTCCAGGGACTGCTGCTGACGCCGATAACCCTCACACTGACCTTTTTACTCAACGGCTGGCTGCACTTCTAACCAGTGCCCTTCATCCGACGAAAGTTTGCCAGGAGGGGAACACGGCACATTGGGCTGGCTGCTTCGTGTGTGCAGTTAAATCGCTCGGTTAAGCTAAAGTATGGCGCTATGGGGTCTGAGTGGTGATTAGTTTGTCAGCCAGCTCATCGCAATAGGAACAGGCTCCGCACCTGTGTCCGCAGGCAGTCACCGTCTTAAAAAAGTTATACTGGTCAAGCTTCTTGTTGTCTATGCAGGCCGAATGGGTGCTTGCGAAAAACCGGATGGATGCGTCCATAAGCTCGAACAGGTTGCCGTCCCAGCTCTCCTCCATGTAAGCCTGGCTTATCCTCTCCCATTTCGGGTTGGAGCGGCCCACAATCTTAAAACCCGACGTTATCTCGCCGTACCCACGCATGTCTTCGGGCCTTATCCAGGGCGATTGAAACACATAGCCCCGGTGCTCGTTTACCAGTTTG
>JBEKPN010000026.1:0-9372 GCA_049520695.1 Dehalococcoidales bacterium
AGCATCTTTCTCAGCTCCACCCCTCGATCTGTAGACCTCGGCAGGTCGACGTCAAGCACGCCGTGCTGGGAGGCGGCGAAGGTGACGCGGGCCATCTCCTGCTGGCGGCGGTGTTGCCAATCGTCGATCCCCTGCAAGGCGCGCCGCCTCATGCCACATTGCGCGCGCTCGAGCCTTTCGCGGCGCCAGTAGAGCCAGGCAAGGTCCTCGATCTGCTTCTCCCAGAGCGCGTCGCCGGGGCCGAAGGCGCTCATGAGTTCCTGCTTCAAGTTTTCGAATTCTTGCGGGTCTTCGCCCAGCGCGAGCATGGATTGGCGGCGGTTTTCGTCGCTGACGTATCCTCCGTGCTTCAAGGCATTGAGCTTGGAGTTCTGCTTGGCGGCGGCGCTGCGCGGTCCGGTGGAATGCTGGGCATTGTTGCGCGCGGCGGCGAGCAACTGGGGCGTAAGCCGGGGTGATTTGCGTAAGGACATGGTTCCTCCTGGGACGGGTTGTTAGGATAGCGAGGAAAGGACTTCCCCGCGGGTTAGGCTTTTCACATGAGTAGGCTACCACAGCGGCGCGGCGTTGTCAAGAGACAATGTGTCCACATGCCTAGCCCAGGACTCCTTCAATTGACTCATTGAAGGGCCCTTGCTTGTTCTTTTTCAATGAATCAATGACTCAATGGACCAATGGGTCAATCGCTTCGGGATGGGCTCTCTTCGTGCCTTGGTGTCTTGGTGGTTCATAGTATTCCAATCCCAGGCGGTGCAAGTCGGCGACGAAATGAAAAACGAATTTGAGCGGCCGTGCCTTCGCGGGTTCGTCGACATCCGGGTCTTTCAGGACGGCGAGGAATTGTTCCGTCTTGGCGATCACGCAATCCCCATGTTGATGAAGAACGGGGGAGCGCCGACCTTTAGGTCGGCACGTGCTGAGCTAAAGCTCAGCGCTACAACAGGCAATCACCGTTAGGGCACTCGCGGGCTAGGTCTATCTTGGAATCCGCTAGGGGGATGTCTATGTAGTGCCACGGGCCGGTTCAGCGGGGGTTAGGGGTTGGGGGCGCGGGACTCGGGGGCCGGTGTAGGGCCGAACCGCGTTCGGCCTCGGGGTGATGAGCGCCCGCGTGCGAGCGGCGGTCTCCGGGCGCATGTAATGCTGCGCCACAATCACCATCATGTGATGGCCTTCGCGACCCCAGGCGAAAGCCCCTTGCGGTGTCGCCAGGATAGCCGCAAGGTAAGCCGCGGTCACGAAAATGTCGCGGTCATAAAGGGACGCACGCCCCAACCTGGACATGCGATTAATCTACGCGCGATGCTGTGCGGAGGCGATGGTGAACCAAGCTGGCGAGCCCCGGCGGGCGCGAAAAACCGCGGACCTGCCAGACAGGTCTTGGCCACGCTTGCTTAGGTGGGGCCAAATCAGATTATCAAAAGGGGCCAAACCAAGTTGACCAAACTACCTGTCCAAGCGCATGATACAGGGTATTGTCATAGGCTCGAGTAAACGGGCTATCAATGGCCAACCGTGACGTGGTTAAGGGACGCTCAGATTCCTTAAACAAGACCATAAGCGAAGTAATGACATTTCTAGAAGACGGTGGATGGCGCCCAGGGGGACCGGGAGCTGATCTGCGTGGCTTCCTCCGTGAGAAGCGCGCTGACTTGGCAGAGTACTGGTACAAACGGGGCGTCCGGCGTGGCCATCGTGGGAGTCGTGAGGCATTCCTGAATGAGGGCACGGTCCCGGCCAAGCTTGTCTACAAGGGCCGACGAGAATTCTTCAAAGACCAGAAACGGCGAGTTCGTGTCACATCAAGAATAAAGAGAGGAACAGGCGCAACAGGGTGGGGATCGACCATAAAGCCATGGACAGCAAAATCACCCACTTCGAAGAGCCACGCCCGGCGACGCCCGACAACGAGACCCTGACATGGCTGCGCACGACTAGAGTGGCTTCTGGAACATTTGCACACAAGGAATGTACAATTGAGGTGAAGTCCAATGGCTGCAAAAAAAACTCTCGCTAACGCAGTGGCCAAAGACACTGCTGGTTCAAAAACCGGTCGGAAACGGCGCAGAGAGCGAATGTTTCCTGCGCTTACTTTCGAAGAGGCACTGGAGATCCCGGAAGGGATTCAGAAGTACGCTTCTGGTCAAAAGGTCCGCAGGCTCACTCTGTTCGAGAAACTCAACAAGGAACCCGACAAGTTAGAGTCGCGCCAGCTCGTCACGGCCTCCGGCCAATACGGCCTGACTAGGGGCGGATATCAAGCTGAATTCTTGGAGTTGACGCCTGAAGGCAATGAGGCCACCAGCGACGTGGTTGCTTCAGGAAAGAGGCTGCAGGCCAGGTTCGGTCTGGCCATCCAGAAGCATGCCCCATTCGCCTTCTTGTACCTGAAGTTGAAGGGCAGCAGGATGCCAGCGAAGGAAGTAATGGCAGACTATCTCTCCGAGGCAAAGGTAGAAGAGGACGAGAAGGCAGAGTGCATTGACAAGTTCATCCTAAATGCCAAGTTTCTCGGCCTACTCAGAACGATCGCCGGGTCGGAACGTATTATCCCGATTGAACAGGCGCTCGAAGAGATATCAACCGCGCCCGCGACTCAAGGCGGTCAACCAGCTGGCGACAATGAGGCAGCAATGCTGCCGCCACCTCTCTCCGCCACAGGCCACGGCCCGGAGCCAACGGAAGATTTCGCCAAAATCTGTTTCTACATTACACCTATTGGAGAAGAGGGTTCGGAGGAGCGCCGCCACTCGGATTTTATGATGGAGTACATCATCAAGCCCGCCGTCAAGGAATTCGGCCTGATTGTTGTGCGGGCCGATCAGATAGGAAAGCCAGGCATGATCGGTAAACAGGTGATCGAGCACATTTTGAGCGCTCGCTTGGTCATCGCTGATCTATCTTTCCACAATCCGAATGTCTTCTACGAGTTGTGCCAGCGACATGCCACGCGACTTCCCACAGTGCAGGTGAAGCGGACAGTGGATAAGATCCCATTCGACCTAAATCAATACCGCACTATCCCAATCGAGACGCGGGATCCGTATAGCCTCATGCCAAAGATTCAAACGTACACGGCTGAAGTTGCCAATCAAGTGAGGCGGGCGCTGCAGGATTCCGAGTCTGGTGACAACCCGATCTCTCTGTATTACCCGAGTGCCAGGTTGAATTGGGGTGAGAAGTAGCAGGCCAGTAGCCATGGTCAGTGAAGTCCTGCCCGTGAGCTTTTCTCAAGCACGATACCCCAGCGGGCACCTCACGCAGCATCCATCGGCGCGGACGCAGGCTTCGCGCGATTCGGACCGATTGTGAGCGGCGGCGCAGGTAAGCGTCAGGTCGTTATAAGGCGTGAGCAGCCAATATGCTCAGAGAGTTTTTCATGAGACCCAAATCGGCAGGCTTTTCTCTCGACCGAACTCAATGTGGGCGGGTGCCGGCAAGCGGCTTTGAGGCCACGCCCGTTTGGGGCAACCGTTGCCGTTCCGGTCAGCCTTTGGGGGCAGACATTGACTGAAGGCTTCATCGACTCGGCTTCGATACATGGTGCCATCGCGACGCTGTCGCGGCGCGGCCACGATCTGAGTGCCTGGGATCGACAGAGCCTCCTTGACATGACCTACTTGCTTCTTTTCAGTAAGATCGGAGTCGTCCCGGGCCCTGGCGCATACAGGGGTGCAAGTGGGTTGTTCGGTCACGTGATATCAGGGCTGCCGTCTCTTGAGGAGAGAAGGTTTCGTACGGAAGGAGCGCTACACGCCACAAAGAGCTGGCTCGCAAGAACACCATTCGCCTTTCGTGGGGCCTGGGATCGCCTGCGGGCGCAGCCAGAATTCCCCGCTTGGGCGGCGGTTACCCGAGAGCTATTTTGGTCGCATCATGTGCGCATGCACACCTCCCTCTTCAACCCCGATTTCACCCCACATATCGCGTTGCTCCTGGGAGTTAGTGAAGCTGAACTCAATCGCATTAATATCCTAAGCGAGAACGAAAGTACCGTTCGTCAGTGGGTGAAAACGAATTTGGCTGGTGAAGACGCAAAGCTTCGCAACCGGCGGCTGGGGACCGAACGAATCGTTCGGGGAGCCGGGGACCGGACAACTGGGAGATAGCATTGGGTACACTCACGCCAGCTTTGAGACCCCATGCGGCGCCTATGGCCATTTCAAGATCACTCGCTACCTGCTTCGTGTAACCAGGAACGCACAATACGGTGACAGCATGGAGCAAGTGCTTTACAACACGATTCTCGGGGCCTGGCCGATTCAGGCCGACGGCACATCGTTTTCGATGCCGTTTTGCTGCACGCCGACGTTAAGGATATCGGACGTATAACCCGGCAGCGACAGATCGCTGAGGGCCTGTACGAACAACAGCACGAAAATGAATAAAATGAGCCAGGAAAAAGGTTTGAGGAACTTGATTAATTTGAGCATACTTTTTAATAATCCTTGCCGGGGGTCTTATCGTTTGGAAGCTTGGAACGTGTCACTTTAAGGAATGCGGAAAGGCCGAGGTACAGGTGGTCCAGTTCGTCTTCGCTCATCCCTGAAAGCATCTTGAAAGACTGCTCTGAAACATATTGTTCCAGGTTCTCAATCAGCTGCTTGCCCATCTCAGTGGCCTCGAGGAAAACGACCCGCCGATCCTGCAAGCTTTCTGCGCGCAGCACCAGCCCCTGCTCTATCAGCCTGTCGATGATGCCTGTGACATTGGCAGGAGTGACTTCTAGGATATCAGCCAATTTCTTTGAACTGATACTTTCATTCTCTATAATGCAGAAAAGAGTCTTCACCTGGGATGTGCTCATACTGAGCGC
Organism: Dehalococcoidales bacterium; assembly: GCA_049520695.1. Lineage (GTDB taxonomy): Bacteria > Chloroflexota > Dehalococcoidia > Dehalococcoidales > UBA1222 > SURF-27. The sequence goes on from JBEKPN010000026.1 coordinate 4,817, forward strand.
CATCCAGTGCTTGAAGGCGTGTTGGCGCATGCTTTTAGCCAGCTCACGCTGTAACCCGGTTATTTTTTTGATAGTCTCGCTTTTTTCCACCACAGTCCCGACAGCCCTATTAGTTAATAATAAGTTAACAGTTTACTATCACTTAATAAATTTGTCAAATCTGATTACCCCCATCATTTTTCTCTTGGACCGATTATTGGTATACTGGCAACGATATGTCTGCCTATACGACAGATTTGCTCCGAATAAAGGAGACAGAAAGGAAAGCCCGCCAGGGAGAGCCCGGCGCCTGGCGCAAAGAGTTCACCCGTCAGTACAGGCAGATACTGGAGTGCATCTTCGAGGAGATCCGGGAGGAGATTCGTCCGTACATCGACTCCCAGGAGGAAGGCATCACCTGTAAAAAAGGCTGCACGCACTGCTGCGAGCATTTCGTGTCCATTCCAGTTTCTCATGCTGTGCTGATAACCGATTACCTTTATTCCAGTGAAAAAGCCCTGTCCAGCTTCTTGCGCGGCTACGACAGGTGGGTTCGCGTGATTGAGGATAATCCACAGGCTTCTGCCGTTTTCAGCAGCCTGGAAGAACATGCCGCCTCAGCCGCTATAGTGAAACCTTATTCACAGGAGTTGCTTGCCGCTTACCACGCATTTTCCATCCCCTGCCCCTTTTTAGACCGGGGCCAGTGTTCCATTCATGCGGTAAGGCCGATAGTATGCGCCGCTTATTTCTCGGTGAGTCCTCCCGACTATTGCCGCGCCGATAGTGATACTTTAGCCACCATCCTCGAGATCTCGCCCTCCCAGGCGAACCTGCGTAAACTGGCGGAACTGACCGACCACAGACTCTCTTTGCACCAGGAAAACCTGCCGAAACTGGTCTACAAACTGTTGACGAACGGGTTGCCCGAACTCTTTCTGGAAATCCAGAGGCTATTCGACGCGCAGGGATAGGATTCATCCAGACAGGATCATTAAATTGAGGGGGAATTTATTATAAAAACATCGTTGAAGGACAAGATCGTTGTTATAACCGGTTCCAGCCGCGGCATCGGGCGCGCTATCGCCCAAGCCTGCGCCCAAGCAGGCGCGAGCGTCATGGTTTCTTCCAGAAGCGGCGCTGGAGTCTCCCTGTGTGTCGAAGAGCTACGCCGCGAAGGTCTCGTTGTAAAAGGCTTTGCAGCGGACGTCTCCCGCGAAGGAGACGTAGAGCGTCTATTCGAAAACAGCCTGGTGGAGTTTGGCAAAATTGATGTCTGGGTCAACAACGCCGGGATATCCGGCGGCTACCGCACCGTTCAGTCCATGTCGGCAGCCGAGATAAAAGAGGTCATCGAAATCAACCTACTGGGTACCTTCTATGCCTGCCGGCTCTTGATACCTTATTTTATCTCCGGAGGCGGAGGCACCATCATCAATATGAGCGGCCGCGGCGGACACGGCAACGCAAGCCCCTACCAGTCCCCTTACGGCGCCAGCAAGGCCGCTGTCACCTCGCTCACGCGCAGCCTGGCCGCAGAGAACAAGGGTAAACCCGTATCTATTAACTGCCTCTTTCCGGGGATGGTGGAGACGGACATCTATAAAGATGTGCAAACCTGCCCCGAGACCGAACCCAAAATGGGTATCATGCCGGTTCTCCTCGAAGCCTTCGCCACGCCCATGGAGCGGGTACAGAAAGTGGCTGTTGATATGTGCGCCGTAAGGCCCGGCAGCATTACTGGAAAGAGCTATTCCGCCGAACGGCCGGAACGCTACCTACGGGCGCTGATGGCCGTGCCGGATTTCATCAGGGCGATGAAAAAGCAGTCCTGATAAGCTTCAAGCAGATGCCCCCGAGTAGCGCCGCAATCCTCTGCGCCAGAAGGCACGCGAAACGACGAGAAATATTATAGCAAGCGCGATGGCAATGGACAGATTTTCCCAGCTCAGGCGTCCCGTCAGCGCTTCGGCGGGAATGGTGACGGCGAAAGCCACCGGTACGATGAAGGTGAGGCCGTAGCGCAGCCAGCCCGGATACAAACTCAGCGGCCAGCGCCCGGCTTCATACAGGCTCTGGAAAATGACTAGGATGTTTTCCACGCGCACGAGCCAGAAGGCCAGAGTTGCCAGCATCAGCCAGAAACTGTAAACGATCATCGCCCCGGTCCCCAGCATCAGGATGAACACCGCCGAGGGCCAACCCCCCACCTTTTCGCCCAGGCGCATCAGCGCGAAGGTCAACACGCCCAGCCCCATCAGTATGTCGGCCAGTTTCCAGATATTGATGCTCTGTATGCTCACTATGAACTGCGCGTCTTCGGGCTTGGCCAGCAGAAAATCGAGAGTACCATCGCGCACCGAACCGATGAACTGCTCCATGCCAGGCTGAATGATGCAACCTATCACGCCACCGACAAGGAAAAAGACGCCCACCAGAGCCAGAACTTCATCATGATTCCAACCTCCCAGCGAGCCTGTATAGGAGAAAACAATAGACAGTCCACCCAAGGCCACCCCGAGGCTCAATAGAGACTGGAATAGCTGCCAGAAAAAGTTCATGCGGTAAGCCAGTTCGCCCGCGATACCGGCGCGTAAGTAAGCCCGCACCAGGCGCAGGAATCTCATGCACCCACCGCCGAGTAGACCTTTATGCCCGCGCGCCACACGATGCGCACCAGGATGACAGATCCGGCCAGCCAGGTAAACTGAACGGCAATGCCCGTCAGTGCCTGTTGCAAGTCAAGCCGCCCCATCGCCAGTTCCACTGGGAATCCCAGCATCCAACGGAAGGGGAGCACCTGCGCCGCTATCTGCAGTGGGTGGGGCAGGAGGGAGAGGGGAACCAGTTGCCCTGAGAGAAACAGCATCAGGACGAAATATGTTTGGTTGATGGCGCTGACGCGCGTGGTCCAGAAGGCCGCCAGTGCCAGAGTCCACTCCAGGATAAAGCGTATCAGAAAAGCCAGCAGCAGCACGGGTAGAAAGAGTGCCACAGCCCACGCATGTAATACAAAAGACGCGTGGAAGGCCAGCCCCAAAGCCCCCGCCACAGCCAACATGACCGGCAGTGTGAGGAGCTTGGAAGACAGGTTGTCGGCGATATCGGAGTGGATGGGGTGCACCGGCCGTAGCAAAGCGGCGGACAGTACTCCCTCGCGTACGCGGTATTCGAACTCGTACATTATCCAGGTATAAGTAGCCTGATTGACGAGCATCAGCAACACAAAATATGCGGCGAATTCACCAGTAGTATATCCCCCCACGCTGCCGCCGCTATTCTGCGAAACCACGCTCCAGACCACCAGGTATACCAGCGGCTCCAGCACCTGCCCGATCATCCAGATGAACAGCGAGGCGCGGTACTGGAACATCGTGGCCATCGTCGCTTTGAACTGCTGGACATAGAGCCGCGCCAGTGATTTCATGCGCTCTCCTGGGCAAAAACGCGTTCTATTACCTCTTCGATCGGAGGGTCTTCCACCAGCAAGTCTGTCACCGGCAGGTCGGCCAGTATGCGCCCCGTGATACGCGCTGTTTCCGACTTGAGCACGCGCAGGGTAACACGGCCATCCTCGCAGGACACCACCTCGCCGTAAGTGGTCATGTCTGCCTGGCAGTCCACCAGTTGTACCACGATGGTCTTGTGCGACGTGAATTTTTGCACCAGCGCGGCCAGTTCGCCGTCGAAGAGCAGCCGTCCGTGGTGTATGACAACTACGCGCTTGCACAGTGCCTCCACGTCCGCCATGTAGTGGCTTGTCAGCAGCACGGTAGCCTTATAGCGCCGGTTGTATTCAGCGATGAACCCGCGGATGCGCCTCTGCATGGTCACGTCCAGCCCTATGGTCGGCTCGTCCAAGAAGACCACGCTGGGGCGGTGCAGCAAGGACACGGCTATCTCACACTTCATGCGCTCGCCCAGCGACAGGTTGCGCACCGGGGTTTTGAGCAGCGGGCCGATATCGAGAAGCGCAGTGAGTTCATCCAGTATGGCTTGGTAGTCCCGGGTGGCGATGCCGTAAACGGCGCGGTTCAGTTCGAAGGTGGAAAGGGCCGGTATGTCCCAGATAAGCTGGTTGCGCTGTCCCATCACCAGTGTCATCTGCCGCAGGAAGGCCCGCTCGCGGCGCCAGGGAACGAATCCCAGCACGCTGGCCTCGCCGGATGTGGGATGGAGCAGCCCCGAGAGCATTTTGAGTGTGGTGGTCTTACCTGCCCCGTTGGGCCCCAGGAAACCCACCACCTCACCGGGATTTATATCGAACGAGATGCCGTCAACCGCATCGACCTCTATTTTGCGCCTGTGCAACAAGTCCTTTAGCGCCGCCCGTGCGCCGCTCTCCTGCTGGTTCACTACGTAGATTTTTTTAAGCCCGTGCAGGCTTATTGCAGGCGCTCCTGAGTTTGCCAAAGTAGGATTCATTATTATGCTCTTTTGCTATTATATATCGCCATGCAGACCTGCTCAAAACCCAGGAGAGGTCTCCATACAAACAGAATGCCCCGGAGGAGTCCTCTAGGGCATTCGATGATACGGGTTACTTATTAGAAGATTACATCTTGCCGACAATACCG
>JBEKPN010000027.1:0-9015 GCA_049520695.1 Dehalococcoidales bacterium
CGGCCAGCATAGCGTCGCAGGCGGCGGCGAACTTGTCGGTGTCGTCATCGACGGGTGCCCAGCCGGGTTGTTTCTCTCCGAAGCCGATATCCAACCTGACCTCGATAGACGTAAGCCTGGGATGAGTTCCGTTTCCTCGCCACGGCAGGAGGAAGATAAGACCGTCATCTTGTCGGGTGTATTTAACGGCAAGACGACCGGCGCGCCCCTGTGCTTGGCTGTCTGGAACCATGATAAAGACTCAAGCGCCTACGAGAAGACGCGCTTCGTGCCCCGTCCCGGCCACGCCGATTACACTGCTTATGTCAAATATGGAGGGTTTGCCGACTACCGTGGCGGCGGGCGCTTTTCCGGGCGCGTCACTTCCGGGCTGGTCATGGCGGGAGCGGTGGCCAAAAAGCTGCTGGCCATGCTGCGCATCGAGATACTGGCGCACACCACGGAGATAGGCGGCATCAAGGCTATCGCCCGCGATTACGACGAGATACGAAAGAATGCGCCTGCCAACGCCGTGCACTGCTCCAACCAGCAGACGTCGGAGGTGATGCTGCAGGCCATCGAAAAGGCCAAGCAGGACGGGGACAGCCTGGGCGGCATCATAGAAGTCATCGCTCTAGGCGTCCCTGCCGGCCTGGGCGAGCCTGTTTTCGATACCCTGGAGGGGGTGCTTTCCAAGGCCTTCTTCGCCATCCCGGCCGTCAAGGGAGTGGAGTTCGGCGCCGGTTTCTCGGTGTCTCACCTCAAGGGCTCGGAGAACAACGACCCCTTTACCATACGTGAGGGATGCGTCCTCACCACCAGCAACCGCGCCGGGGGCGCTCTGGGTGGCATCTCCACCGGCATGCCCATCGTAGCCCGCATTGCCGTCAAACCCACCCCGTCCATCGCCCAGCCGCAGCGTAGCATCAACCTGATGGATATGAGCATAACGAGCATTGAGGTCGGCGGCAGGCACGACCCCTGTATCGTGCCGCGCGCCGTGGTGGTGGCGGAAGCCGCCATGGCGGTGGTATTGTGCGATCTGGCACTGAGGGCAGGCATTCTGCCGGGGGTGATACATGAGCCTTGAAGAGTTACGCCGCGGTGTAGATGACGTAGACGCGCGCCTGGTCAGGTTGCTGGCAGAGAGGCTTAAGCTCTCCAGGGAGATCGGCGCGGAGAAGGCCAGGCTGGGAAAGTCCTTGACCGACGCGTCGCGTGAAGCCGTCGTCATGGAGCGTATACGCCAGCTGGCAGCAGAAGAGGGAGTCGATGCCGGCGCTGTCGAAAGCGTTTACCGCCGTATCATCGCAGCCTCGAAAGGTGTGCAGGGGATTACCGTGGCTTTCCAGGGAGAGCCCGGCGCCTACAGCCAGCAGGCAGCCTTCAACTTCTTCGGCCCGGCCGTAGAGACGAGGCCATATGAAACGCTGGAGGACGTCTTCCGTGCCGTGGAGCGCGGCGACGCCGGCTTCGCCGTGGTGCCGGTGGAAAACTCGCTCGAAGGCAGCATCAGCAAGACCTACGACCTGCTGCTCGAATCGCCGCTCAAGGTGTGCGGCGAGCTCAATCTGCGCGTTTCACACTGCCTTATCGCCAACCCGGGAGCCAATCTGAACCATATAAAGAGCGTCTATTCGCACCCGCAGGCACTGGGGCAATGCCAGGTATATCTAAGACACCTCGGCTGCCAGACCATCCCGACGCTTGATACAGCTGGCAGCGTCAAGATGATAAAGGAAGAGAAGCTCATGGACGCAGCGGCGGTTGCCAGCGCGCGTGCCGCCTCTATTTATGACATGCACATACTCGCCAGCGGCATCGAGGACACCACTAATAACTTCACGCGCTTTTTCGTGCTATCGAGAGAGGACTCGCCACCCACTGGTAACGACAAGACCTCGCTCGTCTTCTCAGTTAAGGACCGTCCGGGCTCGCTTTTCGACTTCCTGCGCGAACTGGCAGATAGAAAGATAAACCTGACCAAGATTGAATCGCGCCCCACCCGCCGCAAGCCCTGGGAGTATAACTTCTACCTCGATTTTGAAGGACACCGCCTGGATAAAGGCATTACAGAGGTGCTTAAAGCTCTTGAGGCGCACGTTATTTTCCTTAAGGTGCTTGGCTCTTACCCCAGAGCCGCCACTGAGTCAGGAGAACAGCCATGAAAATAGCCATCGTCGGCGGCGCGGGCAAAATGGGAAAATGGATGGCCCGTTTCCTGCTGGCCGAAAAGATAGATGTTATCCTTATCGGTAGCAATGAGGAAAGGCTATCCACCGCCCGCAAAGAACTCCATGTCGAGGGTACGACAGACCTGGGAGCGGTGAGCCAGGCTGATCTCATCATTATTTCCGTCCCCATCGCCACCTTAGAGTCAATTGTAAAAAAGCTAAGCCGCTTCGTAAAGAAGGGCCAGACAGTTATCGACATCACATCGGTCAAAGTTATGCCTATCGAGGTCATGCACAGGTACCTCGCGGGCTGCCTGGTGCTGGGCACCCACCCCGTCTTCGGCCCCGGCGCCGAGGGGCTCACAGGGCATAACGTCGTGCTTACTCCTACCAGCGATTCAGAAAAAGCGCTGGCGGAACAGGCTAAAAGCTTTCTGGAAAAAAGGGGCGCACAGGTGAAACTGATGACGCCCGCCGAACACGACCGTTTGATGGCCGTCGTGCTGGGACTGGCGCATTATATCGCCATAGTGTCAGGCGATACGCTGCTCAACCGGGATAACCTGGCGGATATGAAGCTTGCCAGCGGCGTCACCTTCAGGGTATTGATGACGCTGGTGGCCAGCGTGCTCGGCGAAGACCCGTCGCTCTATGCCTCGATACAGACCAACCTGCCCGATCTGCCCGCCATCGAGGCGGAGTTTATCAATAAAGCCTCGCAATGGGCTGAACTGGTGAAACAAAAGGACAGCCCGGAGTTTATCCGCCGTATGACCGAGCTGCACGAAAAGCTGGAACAAATCACTTCTGGGGATGGAAAGGCTTATCGCGACATGTACCGCATAGCAGAAGGGCGTTAAAGCCTATTTCTTTATCTTGAGCGCTACGTCCAGTTTGAACTGGTTGAAACCCACCAGCATCACCCCATCCGCGATAATGACAGGAACTCCCATCTGGCCGGACTTATGGACCATTTCATCCGCCGCCCTCCTGTCGGAGGCTACATCGATCTCTTCGTAAGCGATGCCGTTCTGCGCCAGGTATTCCTTGGCCTTGCGGCAAACGGAGCAGTTGGGCGTGGTATAGATAGTCACTTTGTGTTCAGTTTTACCGAACATCAGTAATCCTCCTGATAATCTCTAAAAAAAGGTGAAAGCATTGCCATTTTAGCACGGGTTGTAAAAAGGGTAAAGAACAAGTTTTTTCCTCTCCCCTTGTGGGAGAAGGAGTGGATGCAATTAACACTTCTTCTTCGGAATGCCTCCGGCTGGTTCTCATCAGGAAGATTCATCGAAGTTTGAAATCAAGAAAGCATCCACAAACTCCCGATAAATATAGCACGAAAAGCATCTTTGGTACTATCAAGGCAACGGAGTGAGTAGCTTCTTCAAGTCATTGAAAGTCCTACGCACCTTTTCTGGGTCAAGGCTGCTATCTGGGTCTGCTTTTGAAGCGATTCCATCCAATGTCTGCTTAAATGAGCGCCTTTGGAGCACCATATCTCGGTAAGCGCTCATCATGCCTTTCAGGCGTTGCTCGTCAAGAGTACGGCGGCCTTGCGGCTGCATCCCTCGTTGTCTAAAGAGGTTATTCTGTCTCCGGAGGATGTATGCCTTCCAGACGTGGTTCCAATCGCTAGCCGTAATATATTCATCTATTCCTTTCACTACCACCGTGAACGCGCCTTGGTCCTTCGTGCCGCTCTCTCCGTATCTTACCTCTACCTCCATTAGCTCCAGATGTTCCACCCATGTATTGTCCTTTGTGAGTGTATAGAAAGTTAGCGCTGACGCTATGTGCCACGGCAGATGGTGGCGCTCAATCATCCTGCCCGTAACCCAATCAATCGGTGACATGGGAACCTGATAAGGTGCGGGACCGTTGGGTGGATGCCTCAGCCACTCTGGGGCCTGAGGCGAAGTGAGGTCTGCCCCAGCACTTCTGACCGCTGACATTTTCATAGGTTGGGAAAGCAGGCCAGTGAGTTCGTCATCGGTCGGCGTTTTGCCCATTGCCGTTTCACGGTGAAGAAATAGCCAGTCTCCAGCTAGGTTGCCTTCGGCGACCCTTCTGATGGCCTCGGGTTTGACCTTCTTACTCACCTCGCCCCACAACAAATCTCCCTTAATGAGGTGAATGTGGCGATCGGGAATTCCCAAGTATTGCCTCGCCTCGTCAATATCTTTCTCCACGTGAGGGTTTTGGGACAGCAGCGCCAGGCGTAGGCGCGTGCCTTGAGAGGTCTCATGCCAGGGCATGCGTCTCCTCGGGAAGATCCCCTTCTTCCGCAAAAAAGGTTCGATGATTCGCTCAAGACGGCGGGCAGCGGCCGCGTCGCTCCTTCTCAGACTGCGTAGTGCTTCCTGATAGCCCTCGGGAGTCAGGTCGTGAGGAATGCTGAGAGGTGAGGCTTGCTTCAACTTCCCTGAGGCATCGCTTTTATCTTGGACTTTCTTCCTCGTCATAGCACACCTCCCATGATGCCGTGACAACAGTATATCAGGGCAGATAATGGAATTGAATGCGCAGAACATTACGCAACGAATATGAAGTGGTTATTAAGCATGTGGCCGCTCCGGATGCGGAGCAGCGGCTCAGTTCTGCCTTTAGCCTTGTCTTAGGGGCCGCAGATTTAAGCTCGGAAGACCTCAGTGATGTTTCTGCGAAAAACGGGAGGAAAGATGAGGAACCCGCAATCGAAAAAACAGTCAAAGAACAAGAGTGACCCCATAGTAAAAGCCGAGTCGCGGCAATTAGCTTCAAACAGCCATTCAGCAAGCCATGCTCGTTTGAGCGACCCTGTGAAAAATCCACCTTACAAAGCCTATCTTGAAATAGCGGATGTGAATGCTCTAGAAGAGGCAGCAGCCAATAAGAGAGACCGCCTCATTATTCGACTTCTGTCTCGTTTGGGTTGCCGGGTGTCTGAGGTTTTGGGAATAGCCGTGCAGGACATCGACTTCGCTGCTGGGACCGTGAGTATTCAGCACTTGAAGAAAAACTTAAATTTATCCTGCCCTGATTGTGGTACAAGGTTGAGCAAGAGTCATGTCTTCTGTCCGGGCTGCAGTAAGAAAGTTGATAAAGTGGTCGCCAAAGAGCTCGAACATAAACACCAGCGAGTACTGCCGCTCGATGAACGCAGTCTTAAACTGCTCAGAGAATATATCAAACGGGGCGGACCCGTTGAGAAAGACGGCAGGAGGCTTCTCTTTGGGATTAAGCGCGGGCGTGTCAATCAGATACTTGAAGAGATAGCTAAAAGAATCGGACTACCTAAATTGATCAACCCTGAAACCGGCAAGATTCATAATGTTAGCCCGCACAAGCTCAGGGACTACTTCGCCGTCAATGCCGTCAAGCACGACGACTCGGGAGATGGCCTCAGGATGTTGCAAGAGCATTTAGGCCACCAGAACTTCAATACTACCGCTAAGTACCGCAAGGTGGCGGGTGAAGAACTCAAGCACTGGTATGATGGGCTGTGGGAAGAGGAAGATGGCCACCGACCTTCTTAAACCCAGGCGTGGCGGCTTTCTGAGGGCCTTCGGCTGCGGGGAGTTTATCAGGGGCTACCTTGCGGGTAATGCTCCATACGGAGCAAGAGCAATAGACTCATCTAGCGGAGCCTGCCAGGCAGATATCTTCTATGAATACAAAATGGCTCTCATAAGGGAAACCGCCATGGATAGAGCTGTAAGGCTAGAAGAAAAGCAGGCTAAGCGAGAGAAACGGCCCATTAATCCTGAGCGTATCCAATCGCTATCGGAGAAGCTCGTTAAGCGCTTACCTTATAAGTCCCACGGCTGCCGCTACTCTTCTTTCGTGCGTTACTTCTCCATGTTGCAAAGATTGGGTTGGGTGGAACCCACCGGCCATGAAGAAACCTCTGCCTTCCAGCAAAACTATGTCGAAGGCCAGCCCAGGAGGTACTACCGCCTCACCCCTGCCGGACTCGCTGCGCCTTCCGAGGCCTGGGCCAATCCCCAGCGGGCACTCGGCCCTCGCTAAACCCCTTAAGCAGCTCTCAGGCTCGGTTTACCCCATTCTCCGAAGCCCCTGGAAACCCCACGGTGCTTCACCTAATGCTCTTTCAGCCCCTCCAAGCCCCAAAGTCGAGGTAATCATCACGCCTTCCGCCATTCGACAATGACCCTGGCTGTAATACGAATTGTATCGCCGCCGCTGCTATGAAACGAGGCCTAACCGATAAGCAGCCGATTTGCCTTCCCTAAGCCCTTACAGTTTGTATAATCTGGTCTCTTTTAGCCTTAAAGCTGCTGGGTTTCAAGAATCAGTCCGTGGAAAGGAATCATGTAAATGAAGCTTCATTCTATTAATGAACAAAAGCTCCTTTTGTTACATGATATAGGTAGATTTTTGCACCTTAACAACTTAATAAGTCCGTTTAGCTTTGACATGCAAAAATTTACGCACAATAAAATCTAAAAAGAGTGAGGATAAAATGTTAAATTCAAAACGTGTCAAAGTAACAATCCGAGACATAGCTAAAATGTTAGTAAAGAATATGCCTATACAGGCACAAGATTTTACTGACAAGATTGAAGCTACAATCTTAACGCTTAACAAGCTATCTAAAAACGCAAAGCTAGCTTTGGCTAGTGCCTACGTTTTCAGTTCAAAAGTGCCTAAACAGGATAGAGAGGACATGTTTCAGGACATCACGCTCGAAATCCTAAAATCAGGCACGAAAGACGAACCGCTGGCCTACTCAATAGCACGTTGTGACTGGCAAAATTGGTGGGAAAAACGCTACAATCGAGCGGAAAAAACGGGGGATAGCCTTGACGTGGTTATAGAGGACGCTGACGGAAACGAAATCCGAGCCAGTGAGTTGCTAGTCGGTGAAGTCGAATTTGAAGCCAAAGAGATAGACTTTTTGGATGCGTCCGCAAGCTGGAAAAGACTCCCAAAAGAGATAAAGCCAATAGTCCAAAAACGCCTGAGTGGTCTAGCCTTAACAGGCAGTGAGCGTGTAGCGCTGTGTCGGTTTAATAAGAGTCCAAGAGCATTAGCAATCCATAAGGAACTAGCCACAATCTAGGCACAATGTAACGATAGTCAAAGCTAATCGGATTAGCCACAATGTAGCAAAACCGCTTCAAAGCAATTTGAGGCGGTTTTTGTTTGACGGCTGTCTAGACACGATGTAACGCTTTGTTACGTCTGGCGGATTAGCCATTAGTGTAGGGGGTGGCAGTAATGCCACTTAACTACAATACGCTCACCCTAGCGGATGGGCAAGGACAAAAAACGAGCTTGCGCCCTGCGGGGCTTTCCTCGGATGGGGCACGCAAGCACTCATGCTAATGACCTTGACCGATGCTAGACCGCACCTGGCAGATCCGGGGGAACTACGGCTTCCCTCTTTACCGAGAACGGACTGCAAGGGATAAGGCGTGAAGTCCGTGGGACATTCGCCACTTAAGGTCAAAGAATGTGGCGGGAATCGTAGCCCTAACTCTACGGTCCCTTCCCAGGGGGACTAATACCCGGGGAGACCTTGCATGGGTCTAAAAGACTGCCGTTCGGGCATGACAGTGCCAAACTGCGTCAATTGGGTGGCGTCTGTCGTCTTACCGTAGCTCGTAGCACGGCTGTGTGGCCTACCCCACTTCAAGAGTATCAGGGACAGCTGGACATCGTGCAGGGCGTAATCTTCCCTCACCCGTAGTAGCGGCTCTGAGGGCTTAGCACGGGTTATGTCCTGTCCGTCCAGTCGAGCCAGTAAGCAAGGCTTTTGCCCTGAACCGACTACGAGAGTCATTCGTTAAACACGATTGGGTAAAACGGAATTATGTTTAAGCGTGGGATAGTGCCCCTTCGACGCTAGGGGTTCTCATGCTTCTTTTATCGCATGATGGACGGCCTCGAAACTTCGGTTTCGAGGCCGTGATTATTCGATAAAATTTAATAGGGGGTGAGTTATGACTAATAAGCGTATGAAATGCCCCATCTGTGAAGTGCGTCCTGTCAATGGCAATGGCAAGTATTGCGGGACGTGCTTCGACACGATGGCAAGGCAAAAAGCAAAGACCACGGTCAGACCTAAAAAGTATCTGACCTATCAGGGATACGTTGTCGGACTCGTGCCGAACTCTGGCGATGGCCGGCTGTATCCAATCCTGCTCAAGCGTGACCCTACGAAACTGCCAAAGAAAACCACGCTCGACCTCAACACCTACCTCACAGGCTATAACCGCACGCAGATTAAGGCGTTCAAGCGCTGCGTGTTACAGACCGCTCATGCGTAGTCGTTTACCGACGGACAGTCGGACGAAATAAAGGGGGATGAATATGGCTAAAACAGCGGAAAAAGTCAAGGTCAAGGCCACACCTGTCCAAATCGGCAACCTCATGGTGGTCAATGCGTGGGCAAAGACATACAGCACAGGCTCGACTGGCTTCTTCGGGCAGGCCATTGACGGTGCGGGTGTGAAATACACCATCACCGCCGTCAAAAATGGCTCAAAGCCTAGCAAGAACTAGGGTTAAAAGCCTCATGTCGGGGGCGCAGTCTCATTCCTGCGCTCTCGCAATGAGCCTTTCAGCTCAAATCCGATCTGTAAGGGGGAACTATGAGTCTATCTAAAGAGAACATGGTGGAGCAGGCCGAAAAGAATGTCCTGCTGGACTGGCGCTGGCGCTTTTGCCGTAACTTCAAGGTTGGCCATGAGACAAAGCGCATCGTCGAGCCATCCTATTGCCCGAATATGAGCCTCGAATATGGCTGTATCGGATGCACGAAATTTCAGGTCGCATAAGGGGGGAATTATGACACAAGCAGAATTGCTCGACAAAGGGGAATTCACAGCCGCGAAAATCAAGCGCTTCGGCAAGC
>JBEKPN010000028.1:0-5043 GCA_049520695.1 Dehalococcoidales bacterium
TTTCCCGCCGTTCAGCCTGTTGGTGGCATAAGCCCCGGTAAAAACGCCGTCCTTTTCTCGTTCGGTGGAGAGGCGTTCTATCTCAGTATGATGGCGCGCTTTTTCGACGTAGGCCTCCACCTCGGTTTTCCTATCAGGAGTGGTAAGAGCTGCCACAAGAGGATGTTCGGGGGCCAGCACCATAAAGGTCACTCCGTAAACAGTGTCGGGACGAGTGGTGAAAACTTTGATCTCTTTTTCTAAGACGCCGGGATAGTCGAGAGCGAACGAGATTTCCGTGCCCTCGCTGCGCCCCACCCAGTTGGCCTGCATTACCTTGATGCGCTCGGGCCAGTCCAACCCTTCATGCTGCATCAACTCATCCGCATACTTGGTGATGCGGAAGAACCACTGCTCCAGGTCACGGCGCGTCACCTGCGTTTCGCAGCGCCAGCACTCGCCGTTAACCACCTGTTCGTTAGCCAGCACCGCCTGGCAGGTGGGGCACCAGTTGACCGGCGCTTTGGCACGGTAGGCCAGCCCGGCTTCCCACAGCTTGAGGAAAAACCACTGCGTCCACTTGTAGTATTCCGGCTGGCAGGTGATGACCTCGCGACTCCAGTCGTAGATAGCGCCGATGCTCTTGAGTTGTTTGCGCATGTTGTCGACGTTGGACATGGTCCAGGTTTTGGGATGAATACCGCGCTTGATGGCGGCGTTCTCCGCCGGAAAGCCGAAGGCGTCGAAGCCCATAGGGTGCAGCACGTTGTAGCCCTGCATGCGTTTGAAGCGGGCATAGACGTCGGAAGGAGCCATGGCGTACCAATGGCCGATGTGCAGGTCGCCGGAGGTGTAGGGGAACATAGTGAGGGCGTACCACTTGGGGGCGGGGTTGTCGTCATGAACTTTGTAGAGCGAGGTGTCCGCCCAGCGCTTCTGCCATTTGGGCTCGATCTCGGCAGGGTTGTACTTTTCAATCATAGAGTCATCCTCGAATTGAGTGAATTAACCTATTGTAGCAACTGGGTATGCGTGGCGCAATAAGTTTAGGCAGCATCTTTATGTTGGTAAGATCATTTTCGGTTGTATTTCCTCTTTCTGTATAGTACGTTGTTTCCCTGACCCAAAGAGGTATCTTTTATTTCTCGCAACACCTTGAGGAATGAGTAGTCCCTTCTTGACTATGAAAGCTAAGTCTCGTGTAGCAGTTAGAGGAGAAACATTCACAATTTCCATGTAGTCTTTCCTGGTAATATAGCCAACATTCATGGCATATATGAGACCATCTATCTGTCTATCGCTTAACCCTGAGTCTGCCATGCCTTTATGAGCTTTTTCTACCCACATTCTCCAGTCTGTCAACTTTGTCTCCAGACGACTCGCCTGTAGGATTATAGATAGCGTGAAAAACTGCAACCATGGCGTCAGGTCATAATCAGGCGAGAACTTTGGGCCGAGTGACTGGCTCAATGCCTTAATATACCTATCTCTGTACCCCTGGTAGTAAACATCCAGCGATAACAATTTACGGAATCCATAACCTTGTTTTTGAAGCACTAATGTTGCAAGTAATCTAGCAGTCCTTCCATTCCCATCGACAAAGGGATGTATTGCGATTAGATGTGCGTGGGCTATCGCTGCCTTGATTATTGGGTCTAGGCTTTCATTTTCTCGAAGCCAAATAGTGAATTCTCTCATCAGTATTGGTACGTCTACATAGAAAGGAGGCTCATAAACTCTAACGCCTTGGTCTTCAATCCAGTTGGGTTCATTCCTGTATTCACCTGGCTTTATACGAGTATCATGGATTCCTTTCATTAGCAACCAATGTATCTGCCGGATTATTGATTCGTCAATCGTAAATTCTGCATCGCTTAGGAAATCCACAAATTCAAGCGCCCGACCATAATTAGCTACATCCTCTCGCTCCTTTGGAATACTTGCAGCAGGTGATGGTTTTGCAATTTTTTCCATTTCTTCTTCTGAAATGCTATTATTTTCTATCATTGTTGAAGAATAGGCTGTGCGAAGAAAGGCTTCTCGCCTAAGCCATTGCTCATGCTTAGGCATAATTAGCAGCCTTTCAATCCTAAATTTCAACCTTTTGATTTCCTCAATATTGAATAGCATTTCCGAATCTTCCGTAGAATATTTGGGAGTAAACATGCTCAATCACCCCTTTCTTGATGTCTCAAATGATACTATTAATCTTATCATTCACATACAGTAGCTGATTAAATCGATTACTATAAACAAATGATAACATCATTACTACCATTTGTCAATACCCTGACATCGGGTATACGCCACATGGCGTGAGCATGACGTATTAAAAACGTGTAAAAACCTGTTAATGATATGTTAGTGACGTGTTTGATGGCATTGGATAAGAATAGTGTTTCTTGATAGAGCATTCCGCAACAAGCTAAATAAGAGGGGCATTCGAATAAGCCCGTGCCCCGGATTTGCCACTTTTCCACTCCCCTGATATGATGTTTCATATCCCTAAATGCTCAAGCTCAAGGAGATGGCCATTTGGATAGTATCCTCATCCTAATTCTGATTAACGCACTCGTCTTTGTTGGCATCAGCACACGTACGCCGGAAATACAACAGCAGATTATTCAAACACTCGGTTTGACACCTACTTTGGTCTGGAGCCATCCCTGGCAGATAATCACCAGCATGTTCACCCACCAAGAGTTCTTACATATATTGTTCAATATGTGGACTTTGTACTTCTTCGGCAGCGCCATACTGCAGATACTGGGTACTAGGAAATTCTGGATAATCTACATGGTTGGCGGCATTATGGGGAGCATCTTCTACATATTGCTGGCCTACACCGGCACAGCAATATCTTTTGGTTGGTTCGGTGATATTAATACCACCGCCATAGGAGCTTCTGGGGCTATTTTCGCACTTGGCGGTGCGTTGGCGGTGCTGCGGCCCAGCATGAGAGTCATTTTCTTCCCCATCCCCGTCCCCATGCCGCTATGGATCGCCATAGTAGGCAGCTTCGTGGTACTTACATTAATACCTGGCGTGGCATGGACGGCGCATCTGGGCGGCCTGGCTTTCGGCGCGGCAGCGGGTTGGTATTACAAGCGCAACAGCTTTAACGAGTACCGTTGGAATTAATCCAAACTCTGTTGAAGGAGGAAGGTTATGTTTTTCGGTCTGGTGCTTATCGCAGTAGGGGTGATGGCGCTGCTGGTCGCCACCGGAGTGCTGCCGGGTTCAGCCTGGAGCTACATCTGGCCGGTCATCCTGATACTCCTCGGCCTATCAATCCTCATGGGCAGGCGCCGGCGCCGTTACTGGCACAGAATGTGGGGCCCGCCTGACGACGATGACAAAAAATAAGTTTAAATCCAAAAGTAGGGGCGGTTTAAAACCCGCCCCTACTTTTAATCACATGAAAAGACAAACTTTCCGCGTCTGAAAAGCCGCCCTCAGCCGGTTTTGCCGACTATTTTTTATTAGTCGAAATATGAAACAGCATGTAGGCTGGGCTAACTCCGATATAGGACGTTACTAACATCAGAGACGCCACCACCCACAGTACAATTTGCAGGGCTGTTAAACTGACTAGGAAGGGAATCACTATAGCGATCACGCCGATAATGAACCTGATTACACGGTCTGCCATGCCCATGTTACGTTTCATTGAAAACCCTCCTCAATATCGCCTGCTTTTGAGCTGCCCAATATTACCCTCGGTGCGCCCTACGCGCGGTTGAACCGATGCCCTAACGATAACAGAATCCACCGAGGGTTGCAAGAACTACGTCTTTTTCATGCCCTCTTTGAGAGCGGCAATCTCCTTGCGCAGCGCCTTCTCGCGTTGGACTAGGACAAATATATATATGAAAAGTCCAATCCAAACGACCGCAAAGGCGGCAACAATATAACCGGTGTCATTCATTATCATCATCCTCCATCAGATTCCTTAAGTTTTGAGATTTCGTACGCATCTTCCCTCAAGTGAATACCAAAAAACAAAAGCCCGAAATACAAAAGGGTGAATGCCACCACACCTGTGACCAATGTGATTATCATCTGCGGCCTATCCAGGTGAAAAGCCGCATCGCCAGGATGCATTTGGTTGGAAACAAAAAGCGTCAATATCACTATAGGAACATCAACAAAGCCGAGGATGCCGAACACAGCTGCAAAGCGCGCACGCTGCTCCGGGCTGGAGATATAAGCGCGCAGCAAAAAGTAGGCCACGTAGATTATCCAGAGCACCAGTGAGGTGGTCAGGCGGGCATCCCAGGCCCACCAGGTCCCCCAGGCGAATTTAGCCCAGATGGAACCCGTTAAGAGGAAAAGCGTCGTAAAAACAACGCCCAGTTCCGCCGACGTTGTCGCCACAATATCCCAGAAAGGTGTGCGTTTCCAGAGGTAAGCGATACTGGCCATAAAAACGCATAGGAAAGCGAAAAGCGCCACCCAGGCTACGGGTATATGCCAGTAAAATATCGGGCTGTACTGAATGAGGTCTTTATTTTGGACGGAAGCCAGAGAAGGAATTAAGAGCAGGTCCATGGCGATGGTGACAAGCAGTAATATCGCGCTTAAAGTTAGAAATATCCTGACTCGCATCGACCCTCCTTTTTATTATTCCTCGACCACGTATGGGAAAACTAGGAACGGAACTGTTAAGTAGATGACATCGAAAGCCAGAATAATTGCCAGCCAGACAGTCATGTCGCCCCAACTCTGGCCGTTCAATGCTAAAGCGGATGCTTTCACCGAGGCAATTATAATCGGGCTGACAACGGGCAGAAATAGGATGGGCAGCACCATCTCACGCGCCCGCGTGTTGACCGCCAGTGCCGAGAATATGGTCCCCACGGCCACGAAACCGATAGTTGCCAGGAGTGTAACCACAATCAGTTCCGGCTGGAGCACGGCGATGTTGAAGAGTAAAGCGAAAACCGGCAGGATAACCGCCTCGACCAGCAGCATGAAAAACAGGCTGCCGAGCGCCTTGCCCACGTAGATGGCCTCGCGTCCCACCGGGCAACCCATCAGGCCTTCCAAACAGTTCTCCTCCTT
>JBEKPN010000028.1:5056-14016 GCA_049520695.1 Dehalococcoidales bacterium
CCTCCTTTTCAGGGATGAAAGCGCGGTTGAGGGCCAGCACGCCGGAAAAGGCAAAGGCCACCCACAGGATGCCGGGGGCGATTTGCAGCATCAGGTCAGGGGTCAGGTCGAAAGCGAAGTTGAATATCACCAGCACCAGCACGGCAAAGACCAGCACCGAGAAGATGATCTCCCTAGTACGCAGCTCGGAGAGGACATCCTTCCAAGCGATGGCGGCTACCCGGCTCCAGAATTTCATTGCTTCACCGCCGCCGTGCATTCGCTATACTTTTGCTTCAGGCCGTCCAAATTGAGAGTGCAGGCCTGCGCCTTAAACGCTATCCTGCCTCGTTCCAGTATGACCACGTCGTCGCACACCGCCAGCGCCCGCTCGAAGCTGTGGCTGGTAAAGATGATGCTTCGTCGCCCGGTTTCCTCGTGCCTTATGATGTCCCACATGACGCTCAGCGCCTGCTGGTCCAGCCCTGTTTCCGGCTCATCCAGCAGCAGTATGGAGGGTTTATGCAAAAGCGCCCGCGCCAGTGCCATGCGCTGCTGCATGCCACGCGAAAACGTGGAAAGGCGGTCGTGCTTGCGACCCGTCATGCTCACCAGGTCCAGCACTTCGCCTATGCGGTTGTTTCTGTCTTCCACGCCGTACATGCGGGCGTAAAAGTCAAGGTTTTCCCAGGCGCTGAGGTTGCCGTAGAGGTAGCTCTGATGCGCCACCAGCCCCAGTCTGGCGCGCACCTGTTCGGCATTGTCCTTGAGTTCCAGACCTCCGATGAGGATTTTGCCGGAGGTAGGCCGCATGATGCTGGCCAGTATCTTGATGAGTGTGGTCTTGCCGGCGCCGTTTGGCCCGAAAACCGCCAGCGTGCTGCCGACCGGGACTTTCAGGTCGATGCCGCGCAGCGCCGTGTAGTTGCCGAACGACTTAATCAGCCCGGACGTTTCCACGGCCAGGGGCACGGACGGAGATGTTGCAGTGCTGTTCATGCGGATGGTTTTATTTTAGCGCTTTGCGGTCACTATGGCTAGTAAACTTCAACTATCACTCGACTCGGATATAAAAACAAGAGGGGGAACCGTGGTTCCCCCTCTTAGGAGCCTAACCATGAGAAACGGCCTATTCTTTGTCCTCGCTCGCCGTAATCTTACGCGGCACAGCGCTAAAGGAAACCAAACCGCCAATCAATAGCAAGACACCGCCTATCCATATCCACTGCACCAGCGGGTTGACCAGCACCATCACCAGCGCCTGCTGGGTCGTGCCGTCGAAATCCTCGAATATAACGTAGTAGTCTTTTGCCAGATTGCTGCGGATAGCCACCTTGTTGCTTACGACAGTTGGCATTTCGACGACCGTCTGGCCGGACATTACGTATTGAATGATCTGGGTTGGATGGATTGAACCGGCGTTTTTCCCGGCCTGCGAAATGTCCATTTTGGCGACCACCGTAACCCAGATTATATTATCGCTTTTTTGCTGCATTGATGAATCGAAGCCGTTGTAGGTCAGCGTATAGCCCTTGAGTGTCACCGAATCGCCCACGTTGAGCGTCTGCTCCACCTGGCTTTTATACACAGACGACCCGATGATGCCCAGCGCCAGCACCACTATGGCAATATGGATAATGTAGCCACCGTAACGGCTGCGGTTGGCCATAAACAGACCGCCGAAGGCGGCCATAAAACCTTTTCTCTGGCCATGGCGTCTGGCAGAAATGTCATGCCACCACTTCTCAAGCGTAGCGACAAAGACGAATGCGACGACAAAAACACCCACCAGAGCGTACCAATGTCTAAGCCCGGCAGCCCCGTCAATCAGTAATATGATGACGGGAGTAAGAACAATAGCAATAACCGCGGGCCACAAGAGTTGCCTCCCCAGCTTCTTCAGGTCAGGTCTCTTCCAGCCGACCAGGATACAGATACCGGCCAGCAGAACAATCAACAGGAAGAAGGGCAAATTTACCACATTAAAATATGTCTTGTCCGGGATAACGCTGGTGAATACCGGCAGCGCCGTCCCCACCAGTATAAAGGCGGTAGAAACCACCAGCAGCAGGTTGATGGCTATGAAAGTGCCTGTGCCGGAGATAAGGGCGTCGTCTCCTTCTTCACTCTTGACGACCTTGCGGCGGTCGATGAGCAGCCATACCGAGCCGATGAGAGTTATCGCAAGGAATATTATAAACACAGGCGTCATGGGCGTCTGGCCGAAGGTATGCACCGAGCCCTTCACATCCGAGCGCGTCAGGAAAGCGCCAAAAATGGTCAGCCAGAAAGCGGCGATGGCCAGGATGACTGTCCAGGTCTTGAACATGCCGCGTCTGAGGTACATCATGCCAGAGTGCAGGAAAGCCGTCATAAGCAGCCAGGGCATCAGACCGGCGTTCTCCACGGGGTCCCAGGCCCAGTAGCCGCCCCAGCCCAGTTCGGCATAAGCCCACCACATGCCCAGCACATTGCCCAAGCCCAACAGCAGCCAAGCAGCGATGGCCCAGCGCTTGGCGGAGAGCACCCAGGCATCATCCACCTTCCTATTGAAGAGGGCGGCGATAACCAGAGCGAATGGCACGACGAAAAGGGCGTAGCCCGCCAGCAGCAGCGGCGGGTGGAATATCATGCCGACGTTCTGTAACACCGGTTTCAGTCCGGCGCCGTCCGCGGGTACCGGCGAGAGCGATTGAAAAGGGCTCTGTATAAATAACAGGATGAGGAATAGTATCTCCGTAAACAGGACGATGGACAACGCGTTCGGCATCAGTTCCCTGTCTGTTTTGTTGCTGCGCCATAACAGTACGGCTCCTGAAAGGGCCACGATCCAGCCCCAGAAAAGCAATGAACCGGCGTTACCGGCCCACAGTCCAGTGATGAGGTAGACCAGCGGTGTATCGCGGCTGGAATAATCGGCAACGTACTTCAATCCGAAGTTATGCGTCAGCAGCGAGACGAGGAGGAGCACTACTGCCAGGCTGACCAGCCCGGCAACCGCAAACACGCCGTAGCGGGCGTTGATGGGAAAACCGTACTTGTTCTTGCGCGAGTCGAGTAAAGCGGCTGCGACGGAATAGATGGCCACCAGGAAAGCCAGAATGAGTACGCCGTTGCCCAATAAGGACATGCCTCGTTCCTCTCCGCCTACGTCGTTGCAGGCTGGTATTTAGATGCGCACTTGACGATGATGCTGGTGCCTTCGAAGACCCCTTTGGCCGTGTCGTACTTGCCTTCGACCACAATCTGCTGGCCCACCTTGAAGGTATCGGGTACAGCGCCGCTGTAGGTTACTGGCAGGCTCTCATCGGAAGAAACATCTTTAAGGGTAAAATTCCAGGTCAGCCCTTGTTTGACGGGGTCGGGTTGCAGTATGCCGCTCACGCGAACGGTCTGAGCCGCCAAGGTCGTTTCCTTGTTGAGGAACTCTCCCACGTTATAGTAGTAAGTCCCCACACCCATAAAACCCACATATCCCAGCACCACAGCGGCTATCAGTACGATAATGCCGCCGATGATGAATTTCTTGTTTTTAAGCATCAATCAACCTCATGTTGCTAATATGGGAAAGCTGTGACCAATTCAATATAAAAACAATTATATATATCACAAGGCTATTTGTCTAAAATTGACCGAAGTCATAATCCGGCGCCTTACAGGTAGCTTCAAAACAATAAGAAGGGGCGACTGTAGGTCGCCCCTTCTAGTATGCAGCCTTGATGCTTATTAGGGGCCGAGTCTGTGGCAGGCAATGCTGATGCAGTTCTGGTTGGTGTAATTCTTATCCACATGTGCTGGTGCGGTGAGTTGGTCAGAAGCATGGCATGCGAGGCAATCCTTAAATCGTACGTCAACGGCATGAGGTATTTTGGGTGCAGGCGGTTTCGTAATTCCGGTAGGAGCCGTGCGGCCGCAGGCAGAGGCGGCGGGTATGATAACTATCATTGCTATGGCTAACAAAATAAGCAGCTTTTTATTCATCTCTGTCTCCTAGCTCTTATTCTTGCCCGTCATCAGTTTCTCATACCAGACGGGGTGATGATGCTCGACAAATTTGGTGGACATGGTGCCGGAGAACCATGAGCGGAAAGCCGGCCATTCTTTTAGCCCCACCACGATGCAGACGTGTACCAGGATATAAAGGATAGTGAAGACCATGAAAACATCATGGAAAACGGTAGCCCAGCCCAAAACATTAGCCGAGATGCCATCCGGCCCGGTCCAGACATGGCCGGCTACCTTGATAGCTCCGGTGATGAGCATAACGATGCCGATGGCGGCAAATGGGACAAAAGCGCCCTTCTGGGAAGACATGTACTTGTCTTCTGCCTCCCACTTGCGGCGCAGGAAATACTTGCCAATAAAGCCCTGGATGAGGTCCCGCATGTTGGGTATGAGTAGCATCCAATCTCGGGTGGCAATATAGTCGGCGCCGAAGAAGAAGCCTCCGAAGAGGGTCATCAGCACGGCGAAGTAGTGCACGTTGAGCGCCGGAATGACCTGTGTGACTGTCTGTGCGAAGACCGGGATGAACCCGATGGATTTGCTGTTCCCCATGATAAAGAAACCCAGCATGACGCCGGAATAAATCAGGAGGAAGATACCGAAGCCGGTAGCCCAGTGCGATATGAAAGAACCTACGCCGTGGCGCGTAACGACCTCACCTTTGATGGCGTTTTTCTTCTTGAGCCTCCCGCGGGCTACCCCCAGTATCAGGCCAATCACAACCGAGGCAACGATGCCCCATTGAGCGTTGCGGTTGTCGAATAGGAGAATGTTCCTTAATGTGTGGTCGCCAAAGAGGTGAAAATATGAGACGTAAATACCCACTCCCAGGGCGGCCAAGAGCACGAACAAGACTAGCAACGTTTTTTTCAGCATGAATACTACCCCCTTGTTCTCCTTCAGCCTTATTTTGAGTCCGCCTCAGGCGGACACCAAGCCGCAATAATCCCCCTGGCAATACTAGCAAGATAATATAGACTATGGGGAGGGTAATGTCAATAAGCATAGAGGTGTTTTACATCGATAGTTTACATCCTGCCAATGCTTTTCGACTTGACGTAGGGAAATATATAATACTTTATTCGCCGCGGGCAGCGTTCCACTCCTCCCACAGTGGGACGTTCTCCCCGTCGAGGTGATTTCAATATCCAAAAAGGCATCGACGCTCCAAACGTCTATTGACAACACCCCGTGTCCATCCTATAATCCAATTGAAAAGGATTTTCATTTACAGCCATGACACCGCTTGAAATCAAACGCCGCAAACTGCACGGCAGCGGCCGCAAAGTCACGCCGCAGCGTCTTTCCATCCTGGAAGCTATTGATAGCATGCGGGCGCAGTTCACCCCCCGACAGCTTTACGAAAGGCTCCACAAAAACCACCCCGATATCGGCCTGGTGACGGTCTACCGCACGCTCACACTGCTGGCCGAGAGCGGCTTGGTCTGCCGCATGGGTTACAGCGGCAGGTCTCAGAGCTATGCCCGCCGCCCCCAGGAACACCATCACCACCTGGTGTGCGCGGGCTGTGACAGAGTGGTTGATGTGTCTTCCTGCGGACTGGGGGAGCTGGGGGAAAAGCTGGAACGAGACACCGGTTTCGCCATCAGCGACCACCACCTCGAATTCGTGGGGCTATGCCGGCAGTGCCAGGCACTTGCTCCGGGAAACTGAAACGGAGAAATAAATGAAAAGTCGACTACTGATTCTGACAGGCTGCCTGCTGTCTATCCTTTTATTACTTCCGGCCTGCAAAAGCTCTGGAGTGGGTACAAGCCAAAAATCGATTGTGGTCACCTACTCCATCCTGAGTTCCGTGGTTAAAGAACTGGTGGGAAACCAAGTCAATGTAATAGTCTCCATCCCCAACGGCCTCGACCCGCATACCTGGGAGCCTTCGGCCAAGGATATCGAGAATATCAACAAGGCTGACCTGGTCGTCCAGAACGGGCTTGGGCTCGAAGGCGGTATGGAAAAGACCCTGGCGCAAGCCCAAGCAAACGGAGTGAAATTCTTTACCGCTTCGGACTATATCACCATCCGGCACGTAGGCGCCGGAGAGGGCATTCCCTCGGGCGACCCCGACCAGGCGATAGGCGCCGCCGACCCGCATCTATGGACCGACCCGCTGGCTATGAAAGCCGTCGTGGCCGCCCTGGCTGACTACCTGAAGGCCAACCTGGGCATCAATGTGGATGCCCAGTCACAGGACCTGCAGGCTCGCCTGGACAATCTCAATACACAGGTGGCCGACGAGGTGGCCACTCTGCCGATAGATAGCCGCAAACTGGTCACCGGACACGAGTCGCTAGGTTATTTCGCTCAGCGTTACGGCTTCAAGCTTATAGGCGCCGTCATTCCCAGCCTGAGCGACCAGGCGGATGTCTCGGCGGCTGACATAGCAACGCTCAAGCAGGAGATACTAGACAATCATGTCAAAGCCATTTTCGCCGAACTGGGAACATCAGCGGCTGTAATTGATGAGATCGGGGCAGAAACAGGCGCCAATGTCGTTCAGCTCACTACCCACGCCTTGCTCAGCGATGGTTCTTATTTTACTTTTGAGACCAATCTGGCCAAAACGATAATAGATGCGCTAAAATAACAGGAATTGCGATGAACGCGCTGGTAACACCCTTTACGTCGAACGCCTTTATGATGC
This sequence comes from Dehalococcoidales bacterium, assembly GCA_049520695.1. Lineage (GTDB taxonomy): Bacteria > Chloroflexota > Dehalococcoidia > Dehalococcoidales > UBA1222 > SURF-27. The sequence goes on from JBEKPN010000028.1 coordinate 11,703, forward strand.
ATGCGCTCATAACGGGCGTGCTCGTCTCCATCGCCTGCGCTATAGCCGGCACGTTTGTCATTTTGCGCGGCATGGCCTTCATCGGCGACGCGCTAGCGCACGGCGTGCTGCCGGGCATCGCCCTGGCCTTCCTGCTGGGCTTCCCCGGCATTCTGGGCGCGGCGGCGGGAGCCGTCGTCATGATCGGCGGCGTCACCCTCATCACGCAGCGCTCACGCCTGTCATCAGACACTGCGATCGGATTGCTGTTCGTCGGCATGCTGGCGCTTGGCGTTGTCATCATCTCGCGCTCAAACTCCTTCAGCGGCGATCTGACCAAGATACTATTCGGCGAAATACTCGGTATCGGGGTACCAGCCATCTTGGTACAACTCGGTGCCGTGGTTGTAATCGGTATTACGGCCTTCATCTGCGCGCGTCCCTTCCTGCTGCTCAGCTTCGACCCGGAGCAGGCTCAGGTAGCCGGTTTTTCATCCAGACTGTACCACAATATAATGCTTTTCATGATAGCCACCACCATCATCGTATCCTTCCAGACCGTCGGCACTCTGCTGGTATTCGGCCTGCTCATCGCTCCTGCCGGCGCGGGGGCACTGCTGGCGCGGCGCATACGCGGCATGATGGCCTGGGCTACCGCTTTCGGCGCTCTGTCGGTCTACACCGGGCTGCTGCTCAGCTATTACTTCAACCTGGCAGCGGGCGCGTCAATAATACTCGTAACGACGGTCATTTTCTTCATCGTCTTCATTATCCAGAACGTGCGCAATCACCGGCCGCGCCTGGTTCCAGGAGAACAGCATGATTGATGCCCTGCGAACCGGCTTCGACTCAAAGGCTGATGCCGCCGCTCCGGTGTATGCGCAGGCTGCGGGCCTGACTGTCGGCTATTCCGGCGAGGCCGTAGTGGAAGGAATCAGTTTCACGCTGCCGCAGGGGCAGGCTATGGCGCTCATCGGCACCAACGGCTCAGGCAAGTCCACTTTGCTCAAAACCACCGTCGGCCTGCTTCAGCCGCTGGGAGGAGAACTCACTGTTTTCGGCATGAAGCCCGGAGTCAGCGCCCGGCGCATAGCCTACCTCGGGCAGTTCCATAACGCGGGATTCATTCTGCCGCTGCGCGCCGCCGACGTAGTGAGCATGGGGCGCTTTCCACTGCATGGGCTGGTGGGTAAAATGGACGATGAAGATTATCAAATCACCATGGGAGCCATGCGCACCATGGGTGTCGAGAAGCTGGCCGATATGCCGCTGCGCTCACTTTCCGGCGGACAGCAACAGCGCATTTACCTGGCGCAGGTGTTAGCTCATAAGGCAGACCTGCTGGTGATGGACGAGCCCACGTCCGGGCTGGACGCGGGCGGTAGAGAGCTTTACCTTCAAGCCCTGCACGACGAACTGTGCCGCGGGGCTTCCATCCTGGTGGCCACGCATGATATTCAGGAAGAGGCGACCTTATGCCAGCAGGTGATGCTGCTGGCGCGCCGTGTGGTGGCCTTTGGCCCGCCGCAGCAGGTGCTCAACTCCGCAACGCTGCTGGAGACCTTCGGCATCGTCATCGGCAAAGGTCAAAAGCGTCCGGCGGTGCTGGAACGCGAACATCATCACGAAACCGAGCCTTCAGCCCAAGCCAAACGGAAGACAAGGAGATTGTGGCCACGTTGAAACCCCATCCAAGTTTCCCCGTGCAAGGCTCTTCCTGACTGCTTTGCACACACGGTCACGATTGGGGATCATCTTAACCAGCAATGCTGATGGCTGAGTGTTGATGAAAGTCTACCACGTCATTTATGAACCCTCGTTCAAGTCCGTAGATATTCATTTCTGGACAAAGTGTAAACTGGCCTGCCGCGCCTGCTACACGTGATTTGATAGTCACGGCAGCGAGTGCCGGATGACAATTACCCCAATGTCCACCCCCAGGTTTTGCCGGTCGGCCTTTTCGAAGTTGTGTCGCAGCCACTCCACCCGCTCGATTTCGCGTTTGGTTTCGTAGTTGCGCCCCATGGTGGGCAGGTCTCCTCCGCCGAAGCGCCGCCCGCATCCCGGGCATTTCATATCAAAGAGTTTCTGGTCGGCGAAATAGTGCTTGCGATAGCCGCAATCAGGGCAAATAACGAATATCTCGTACTGAACTCGCTCTGTCATATGACACCACCCGTCTCCCGCAGTTGGACTTGGGATTATTTTAGCACCGAGTTGATACGGGGGCGAGTCACAGATCGGTGTTTAACCACCCGGCTCAACACGCGGCTCACGCGACAATCTTTTAGCCCATATCAGATTTTTACAGGTTTGAGCTTTGACGCCTGAGCCG
>JBEKPN010000029.1:0-8622 GCA_049520695.1 Dehalococcoidales bacterium
TGCATCGATCAGCAAAATAAGGTTTCATTCCTACCGATCTCTTTCGACCGGGCTTCGTTTGGAAACGCTTTTCAGGTCACTGACGCGCGCATTGACATTGGTAATGACGGCAAACTGGCTTTAATCGTCACAGCTATGGCCACCGCAGGGCAGGGACCTCTGTACCAGCGCGTCTACCGTGCCAATGCAGATGGGAGTAATTTGACGCTTATTGCCAAGCTTGATTCTTCACGCACCTCGGGTATGGAAGACATCACAGTGGGACCTGACGACGACATCTACGTTTTAACTGCCCAAAAGAGCAACGAGGTTATCTATCGCATTGATCAAAATAACAAGGTGTCCAAGTTCATCGCCATAGCCACCGGCCGCGACCCAAAGAGTATAGATATGGACTGCTATGGAAATCTGTGGTTCTGCACGACAGTCGGCATTTTCCGAGCGCAGCACTGAGCCCTTCCAGACTAAAAACCCCGCAGTCTGGCAACTTTCTTTGTAGGCTACAGGCAAGACCAACACGCCGATTTTTATACTATTGTTTCTATTTTCATTCGTAATGCGGGAAAATCTGAAAGTACGGACGTAACAAAGGGGTCTCAAGCCAAAAGTCTTTTTGTAGTTACGAAGACTGTAGGCAAAGTCTTTTCGTGGTACGAAGAGTCCGTTTTTATTCGCGTCGCGAAAGATCGAGAAAATGTTGCGATACACATGGGATAGGCATACTTTAGGCAGGGTCTGTCCGCCTATTTTTGTTCGTATGGTCCTAGTTTCCGTTCGTGTGCGAAAAAATGAAAATGATACGCATGAGACAAAAAACTATAGTCAAAGTCTCTTCGTAGCTACCAAATAGTCACAGCCCAAACTATCTTTCCATAAACTATTGACCTCAGATTTGACAAAAGAGTAACATATTGATGTTTGACCAGAGCTGAGTAAAATGTGGTGCGAGAATGGTACGTATTAACAAACACTGTCTGGCGCTATGTTAAGATACCACGGAAAGAATTGGAAACTCTTTAACCTAATCAATTTCAAGATTCACTTATGTTTGCAAAGAGGTAGATGATGACACAAGATAACGAAAATGAAGCCCTTGAACGACTAAATCTTGGTTTGAACTTAAATAAAACCGGGAAGGCCGATGAGGCCAACCAAGCCTGGCGTATTGCCATAGAGGAGGGCAAAGCCAGCGGTACAGATAAAGGCAGGGAAATTGCCGCGGGCGCGGCCTCCAACCTGGGTTTGAACTTAGAAAAAGCAGGGGAAATCAATGAGGCCAACCAAGCCTGGCGTATTGCCATAGAGGAGGGCAAAACCAGCAGGACAGATACGGGCAAGGAAATTGCCGCGGGTGCGGCTTTCAACCTGGGTTTAACCTTAGAAAAAGCCGGGAATGACGATGAGGCCAATCGAGCCTGGCATATTGCTATCGAGGAGGGCAAAGCCAGCGGGACAGATACGGGCAAGGAAATTGCCGCGGTCGCGGCCCTGAACCTGGGTTTAACTTTAGCAAAAGCCGGGGTTGACGACGAGGTCAACCAAGCCTGGCGTATTGCCATAGAGGAGAGCAAAGCCAGCGGGACAGATACGGGCAAGGAGATCTCTGCAAACGCGGCTTTGAACCTGGATTTGAACTTAGAAAAAGTCAGGAAGGCCGATGAGACCAATCATGCGTAGCGAATTGCCTGCTGTTTGCACGGTGATAAGTGCCCTCTATTTAGCGATTGAAAACTAATGTATTTCTAGCTTAAAGGCTAGATTTCGTGTGTTGTGGCCACGTCTTGGACATGGTCCGCGAGACTGAAAATACTCATCAGCTGCATTCAATAATTGCCTATAGGTTAATGGGTGGGACAAGAACTATAGTTAGAAAGCACCGACCCTTTTGTTGACTGGCTGTTGAACCTGTTTAGCCCTTTTAAAAATTGTTTCAGGCCGACTTCGACTCTGCTCCGTCTTCACCACAAACACCATGCTCATAGTATCTCGAAGTGGCAGTTTGGATTTGAATTATTAGAAGATATTAGCTTAGGTGGAACTCAACCACAGTGTTAATGCCGTCGTGTGGTAAAGTTCTCTTTGGTGGAGCTGAGGGGACTCGAACCCCTTACCTCCTCGTTGCGAACGAGGCGCTCTTCCGGCTGAGCTACAGCCCCACGCGGACAACATAGATTATAACATACTCCTTTCAAATTGCCACAGCAGCAGTCAGCACTCAACTGCAGGCTGATAGCCGATAGCTTATCGCTCCTCTCGTTCTTGTCAGCCCTATCCCGTCTTGATATACTGATAACTTGTTTATGGAAAGCAACAGCGTCACCGCGCCCATAGAATACGAAACCGTCATCGGCCTGGAGGTTCACGCGCAACTGCGCACGAACAGCAAAATGTACTGCCGCTGCTCGGCGGACTACGCCAGCGCTCCCCCCAACACCCACGTCTGCCCGGTGTGCCTGGGCTTGCCCGGCGTGCTGCCGAATATCAATGAACAGGCCATAGAGTATGCCATGATGACCGCCCTGGCGCTCAACTGCACCATATCGGACTACACCAAGTTCGACCGCAAGAACTACCCCTACCCCGACCTCATGAAGGGCTACCAGATATCGCAGTACGACCAGCCTATCGGAACCGGCGGCTGGCTAAATATCGAAGTCAATGGAGGGGTGAAGCGCATCGGCATCACCCGCGTGCACCAGGAAGAGGACGTAGCCAAGCTGCTCCACCGCGACGAGGGCGGCATTGGCTATAGCCTGGTGGATGTCAACCGCTCGGGCGTGCCTCTCATGGAGATCGTGTCAGAACCGGACATGCGCTCGGCGGAGGAGGCCCGCGCCTACCTCGTCAAGCTGCACTCCATCCTGCGCTACCTGGGTGTCTCCACGGCCAACATGGAGGAGGGCAGCTTCCGCTGCGACGCCAACATCAGCATCCGCCCGAAGGGGAGCGACAAGCTGCTGGCCAAGGTGGAAGTCAAGAACATGAACAGCTTCCGCGCCGTCTTCCACGCGCTGGAGTATGAAGGCGCCCGCCAGCGCAAAGTGCTGTCTCAAGGAGGAAAACTGGCGCAGGAAACGCGCGGCTGGGTGGAGTCCGAAGGCAAGACGGTCTCCCAGCGCAGCAAGGAATTCGCCCACGACTACCGCTACTTCCCCGAGCCAGACCTGCCGCCCATCATGCCATCATCGGAGTGGGTGGAGGAGGTCAGGGCAAAGTTGCCGGAATTGCCCGAAGCCCGCATGGTCCGCTTTATGGCGCAATACGGCCTGCCGGCTTACGACGCCAACCTGCTCACCGAGAGCCGCGACATGGCCGACTATTACGAATCGCTGGTACGCGCCGCCCCGGAGCTTTCTCCCAAAGAACTCGCCAACTGGCTGGTGGGGCCGGCGTCGGGTATTCTCAACACCTCGAATTGTGATATTATAGAGTTTGGTCGTCGCATCAGCCCCGAGAACTTTAGCGGTCTCGTCAGGCTGGTGGGCGCGTCCGTCATCAACGCCGGTACCGCCAAAGGCGTACTGGAGGAGATGTTCGCCGGAGGCAAGGCGGCACAGGCCATCATAGATGAGAAGGGGCTGTCCCAGATCTCCGATACGGGGGCTCTGGAAGCCGCCGCCCTTCAGGTGATAAAAGACAACCCGCAGGCCGTGGCCGACTTTAAAGCCGGCAAGGCCCAGGCGGTGAAGTTCATGGTAGGCCAGTTGATGCGCCTTTCGAAGGGGAGGGCCAATCCTAACATGGCCGCCGAAATAATAACCCGGAAACTGGGGGAATTGTAAAAAAAATGAAGACCTATTTCACAATCGCGCAGATGATACTCTCGGTGGCGCTCACCGCCGCCCTGCTGTTACAGGTGAAGGGCGGGGGACTGGGCGGCATTTTCGGGCAGGCGGACACCGTTTACCGCACGCGCCGCGGTATGGAGAAGACGCTCTTCCAGGTCACCATCGTGCTGGTGGTGCTCTTCGTGGGCATCTCGCTCGCCATGCTCAGGATTCACTAACAGCGCTCAGCCGTCGGCAATCAGCTGTCAGCTGAAAGCCGAATGCTGATAGCTGCGTTAAGCCAACCAAAAAGCCCCTTCCTCTTCATTTCCTCGCCCCTTGAGGGAGAGGATAAAAGGTGAGGGGTAAAGCATGAACTCTCACCCTCACCCATACCTCTCCCATCGAGGGAGAGGAGAATTTAGAGTTCCAACAAAAAGCCCCGGATTCTAAGAACCCGGGGCTCTATCTTCGCCCTCTACTCCTCCAGCCTGGTGGTATTCACCAGATGCCCGTTTCGGAGCATTTATAAAACACGAGGAGCTCGAGAACCTTCATGTGCTCCACGCTGAGTTTCTAGGATTGGCCACCTCTAACCAGCGAGGAGCGCGTCCAAGGAAAATTCCTCCGGCATAACATCGCCAGTAGCTTCATTATGCACTCCCTCCTTTTTCGCTGTATTGAGGGGGTCTTCCAAACCACCCTCTTAGTTCTATTAAAGCACTTCGGCTGGAAAAGTCAAATGCCGCCGTGGCGTCATCCTGAATCCGCCTCAAGCGACTCGGCTCAGGACAAGTCCTTTTTTCCTGTTGTATCTTTGGTTTCATGGTGATATAGTAGCACAGGTGTTCTATCGGATGGCAAGGGGTGATTGTCATATTTTCGGATGTGGTTCTTTATCGATCTTTTGTCAGGGAATTGGAATTTATTCTATATGGAGTTTATATTGAGCTAATTCTAGTGATATAATTTACTTAACAAAAATAGCATCGCTTACCAACAGGTTCGACCTTAATGTCGTGTTATTGTTTAGTGTTTGAGGATTAGAATAATGCAACAACAAAAAGATTTGGTCTTTTCTATCAGTTTAGAAGATTTGCAGGGTGAGGCACGTAGAATTATCGGAAGAACTCTAACGGAAGAAGAAGTTTATATCGCTAAGGACGGGTTAGAATCTGGACTTCTAACTGACATTGATACCGTTTATAAAACCATCTTTTTTGAAATGATAAAGAAATGAACTTTATAGCGAAAACGTTAAGCCCGTCGGATTTATTAGCTTCTCATTTTCTTGAGAGAGCAAAAGAGTTACAGGCAAGTGTCGAACCAATACAAGTTCTTAAATCAAGGACTTTTCACATTGGTGAAGCTAATGTCCTAGTCCGTGCTGCATCGGACGGTAACAGAAGATATTTTTTTGGGATTAACTACGTTACCGTAGAAGAAATTTCAAACCTGGATAATCCGTTCATTGCTTTCATTTGTGGCTCTGCTGATAAAGTGGTGATTATTCCTGCAAAAATTCTTTTCAAACATCTACCACAAATTAGCCACGACAGAAATGGCGAATATAAAGTAAATATTGATAAAGAATTAAACATCGTTTTGGCTGGAAGAAACAACCGTATTGATTGTAATGAATTCATTAACAACTGGAATATGCTTTTATCTCCGCCTAAAATAGAAGAGGAAGCAAAGAATACGGTCGAGGAAAGCTTACATTCGATCTTACAAGGCCGCCTTTTAGAGATTGGAAATATTCGTGGCTATCAGACTTACTGTCCTAATAAATCAAAGATATTCAACGAGACGAAATTAGAAGAAATATCAACACTTCAAACTTGTCCTAAATTGCAGTTTTCAGATTACGATTTGCTTCGGCAAATAGATGTACTTTGGTTCAAAAATCGTGGGAATAATATTATCCCTGAATCTGCCTTCGAAGTTGAGTTGTCCACAGGTGTTTGGTCAGGTGTAGGTCGAATGGCAACTCTCCTTGATTATAACAGCGTAAAGTTCTATGTAATTGCTAACGACCCCAAAAAATATAATCAGGTCATCAATTCATTTTCAGAGCATAAGGAGCGATATCAGTTTGTTGCCAATGATTTAGTTGGGGAACTTTATTCAGCAGAAAAGAATCTAAAAGAATTGCGAATTGATATTGGTTTATAACATCCCAGCTTCAGCCCTGAACCATATAACAGGTGGACAATGCGCGGTATGCTGGATCTTGATAATGAATTAAAAGTCGGAAAGGAATTCTGGGATTTTATCGGTGGAGTTCGTGCCTACGAGGATCTATTGGATTGTTTTGAACGTGTCGGCATAGAACTTCGCCAAGAGATTGACGATTATTTCGCCCGTTTCAACATCAATTGTTAACATCAGTCAACTCAAAATTATTAAAACCAGAACAAAAGTCTTGCCTCGTTAGACACTATCTCCGTAGTCTTTCATTTTGCCCATCATGACAATCACCCTGGCTCTCACCCTCACTCCTGTCTCTCCCCTCAAGGGAGAGAAGATACGTTCCACCACAAGAAACTCTGTATTGACATATAATTGCTTCTTATTTATACTCGTTAAATCACAGAGCGAACCACCATAAAACCAGCCGTGTTATGTTATAATCACGGAGGAGGCGGATAGGCTCTGGTGGGCCTTGCGGACTTCAAATCCGTTGGCGGCGGTTAACCCGTCGCGGGGGGTTCGATTCCCTCCCCCTCCGCGTATTTGATAAAAGGAGAAAAGCAAGTTGGTTGAGACCGGTGGCGATATAAGGCTGACCGCCCTCTCCCGCTATTCGGGTTGAGGGGCCAAACTAAGTCCGGGTGACTTAGCCAAGGCTCTGGGCTGTCTGGTGATACCGCAGAACGAGAACGTTCTGGCCGGGGTAAAGGATGATGCCGGCGTGTACAAGCTGCGCGACGACCTGGCTATCGTGGAGACGGTTGATATGATTGCGGCCATCGTGGATGACCCGTATAGCTTCGGTATGATTGCCGCCGCCAACGGCATTTCGGATATCTACGCCATGGGCGGCAAGCCCATCACGGCTATGAACATCGTGGGTTTTCCGTCTGAGAGCATGGATATTTCGGTGCTGACCAAGATACTGCAAGGGGCGCTGGCCAAGCTGAACGAGGCCGGCGTCATGCTGCTGGGCGGCCACAGTGTGCGCAACGACGAGGTCAAGTTCGGTGTGTCCGTAACCGGCTTGATTCACCCCGACCGCATCGTGACCAAGGGCGGGGCGAAGGTGGGCGACCGGCTGATACTTACCAAGCCCATCGGCACGGGCATACTGACGACGGCCCTCAAGGCAGAGATGCTGCCCGCCGGGGTGCTCGAAAAGCTGGTGGCTCAGATGGCACAACTCAATGATAGAGCCTGCCAGGCCATGCTGGACGTGGGGGCGCACGCCTGCACCGACATCACCGGCTTCGCGCTGCTGGGACACGCCTGCGAGATGGCCGAGGCCAGCGGCATTTCGATAGAGCTCGATTCCAAAAAAATCCCCGTGATACCCGAATCGCTGCAGTTCGCCCACATGGGGCTGATACCCGAGGGCATGTACGCCAACTGGGAATACCGCAACGCCATGATACAGGCCGGGGCCATTGACGAGGACACCATGAGCGTTTTATACGACCCGCAGACCTCCGGCGGCCTCCTCATATCCGTGGCCGAGGATAGAGCCGTCGCCATGCTGGCAAAGCTGCGCGAGCTGGGTGTGGCCGATGCCGCCGTCATAGGACGGGTTATCGAGGCATCTCCCGCCCCACAGATTATCGTGATATGAACGCCCCCAGGTCCCCACTCACTCAACCGCAGGCAAGCTCGGCCCTGCGCCGCCTGCCGGCGGTGGAGAAGCTGCTCGAATCCGCTGAGCTCGCCCCGATGGTAGCGCGCTACTCGCGCCCGCTGGTGACGCAGGCGGCGCGCCACGTGCTGGCCGGGCTGCGCGAGGAAATCAAAGAAGGCAAGAAATCCCCCACGGTTGCTGGCGTCATAAAACTTGTCCGAGAGCACCTCAGCGGCGAATGGCCCGGCTTCATGAGCCCGGTCATCAACGGGACGGGCGTAATCCTGCACACCAATCTGGGACGCGCCCCGCTGTCTAAAAAGGCGCTTGAGGCGCTTTCGGCTCTGGGCGGGCAGTATTTTAATTTGGAATCTGACCTGGGTGGCGGCGGGCGGGGGACAAGGGCGCTGGAACTGAGACGTTTACTGGCATTCCTCACCGGTGCCGAGGACGCTGTGGCGGTCAACAACAACGCCGCCGCTGTGCTGCTGGTGCTGGTGGCGCTGGCGCATGGCAAAGAGGCCGTGGTCTCGCGCGGCGAGCTGGTGCAGATAGGCGGGGGCTTCCGCGTGCCTGAGATTATACAGCAGAGTGGCGTGACTCTGCGCGAGGTGGGAGCCACCAACCAGACCTCCCTGCGCGATTACGAGCGGGCGGTTAACGACAAGACGGCGCTCATCCTAAAAGTTCACCCAAGCAACTTCGTGCAGAAGGGTTTTGTCAGCCAAGTATCAATCGGCGAGCTTGCCGGATTGGCCAGCAAGCGTGGCCTGCCGCTGGTATACGACCTGGGCAGCGGGGCTGTGCTGGACACAGCGAAGTTCGGGCTGGAGCACGAGCCCACCGTGCAGGAAAGCCTCCAAAATGGGGCCGACCTCGTGTGTTTTTCGGGCGACAAGCTGCTGGGCGGGCCGCAGGCGGGCATCATTGCCGGCAAAAAGAATCTTATAAAGCTCCTGCTTAACCACCCGCTGATGCGCGTCATACGGCTGGACAAGCTATCGGCCATGGCGCTGGAAGCGACAGTCAAGAGTTATCTGGATAAAA
>JBEKPN010000030.1:0-8529 GCA_049520695.1 Dehalococcoidales bacterium
GGCGCTGTTGTGCGTCAGTCCCAGCTCGCGCATGCCAAACAGGATGCGGCGGTGCACCGGCTTGAGGCCATCGCGCACGTCCGGCAGGGCGCGCGAAACGATAACGCTCATGGCGTAGTCCAGATAGGAGCTACGCATCTGCTCTTCTATTTTGACCGGTTTTACATTACCCAGAACCATAGTCTAAACCCATCCCCTCTTACTGTTGGTCCTCTTCTTCCTCTTCGCCCTCGTCTATCCCCTCGGGCTCGGCTTCGTCCTCTTCGGAGATCAAGCCGTAGCCGGGTCCTTCGGAGGGGCCTTCTTCATATTCGGCATGATGGTGCGCCAGCTTATTACCGCCGATCGGCCGCATACTCTCCACGCCCCTGGAGGGGAAGGAAAGCTGCCCGGCCTGGCCGGGGTGCTGGTAAATTTCGCGGATGATGACGGCCAGAGATTCTTCCGACGAGCTGGTGACGCTGGCCGCATACCTGTTGCCGCCAGCCATCAGGCGCGCCAGGCGCTGGCCATGATGGGGTTCCACCATTCCCAGAAGTTCGCCGGCTTCGTTTTTGACGCTCAAATTCCCACCGAGCGCTTGGAGCTCTACTTTGTCACCGGCCACCATCCTGGCCAGCACTTCTTTAGGACCGAGCTGCTGCAGGCGGACCACGCCGGCCTTGCCTGTTTCCTCGATAAAATAGTTCGGTTCCAGTTTGCTGGCGCTGTCCCCCTTGGTTGCTTCTTCATCGCCGTCAAGGTGCGCCAGGCGGCGCAGGTTCTTGTCGGCAATAGAGTTGTAGGGGTCGAGTTCCTTGGCGCGTGTGTAGGCGGTGCGGGCCTCGGCATACTCGCCGAGCTCGATATGGGCGCGGCCCAGCCTGTTGAGGGTATCGACATCGCCCGGGAAGTTCTCCAGGATATCTTTGTTGGCCTCCACGGCCTCGCGCCAGCGCCCTTCGAGTGCCAGGGCGATAGCCTGCTTAGAAGCCTGACGGATAAGACGGGCCTGTTCTTCTTTATCGCGTACCATTCTCTCGCACCAAACCAGAATTTCTATGCTGATCCAGCCCATATTTTACCTTAGAAGCAGGCCATAAAACAAGCCGAAGAAGTACTATACAACCTATCGAACGTTCGAAAAGAGTGCTGACATAAGGTCGCAAGACGCTTGCTTGGTGTCCGGTCAGAAAATTTTCGGGCGCGCTCAAATTGACAGTAACAGGAGGCTATGATAATCTCACTAAATAGGAGTTTTTATAAATATGCCGATAGATAGCCAGAAGTGCACACATCCAGAAAACCTCGGGGGCAGAAATCCGAAGGATTGCAGCCCCGAGCAACGCAAAATATGTCATCCCAAAACCAGCGAAATAAACTCAAAAGGAGAGGACATGGATAATCTGAGGGACAAAGTAGAAGCCACGCTCAATAAGATCCGCCCGGCACTCGTGGCCGACGGCGGCAATGTGGAACTGGTCGATGTCAAGGACGGCGTGGTCAAAGTCAAGCTGGTAGGGCACTGCGCCGGCTGCCCCATGTCGATGATGACGCTCAAGAACGGCATCGAGCGCATGCTCAAGCAGGAGATACCTGAGGTAAAGCAGGTCATCGCGGCTTAACTTAAACCGAGTATCGGAAACGCGGGACGGGAGCCAAATTTAGCTCCCGTCTTTCTTTTGTTCCAGCAAGCCAATTATAATGGTCGTACCAACTGGCTTGCTTGACAGCACCCCCTCCCTTACCTATTATGATATTGGCAACGCGTTGCCCTTTTTTGTTTTAAGCTTATGTCATCAGGAATTGTTATCGTGGACTACGGAGCCGGAAATCTGCGCAGCGTCATTAACGCCCTGCGCACGCTGGGGCACGAGCCGGAGGTCGGCTCCAACCCCAGGCAGATAGCCCTGGCGCCTGTGGTCATTTTGCCGGGCGTGGGGGCTGGAGGCGCCGCCATGGAAGAGCTGGAGGAACTCAACCTCATCGATATGCTGCGCCAGCGCGTGAGCCAGAAGATGCCTCTATTGGGCGTGTGCCTGGGGCTACAGCTCCTTATGACTGCCACTGAGGAGGGCGGGTTGGTTCCCTGCCTGGGCATCGTGCCCGGTCTGGTGAAAAAGCTACCGGAAGAGGGCAAGATACCTCACATGGGCTGGAACCAGGTCAAACAGGTCAAGCCGCATCCCGTCTTCGAGGGCATACCGGACAGCTCCAACTTCTATTTCGTGCACAGCTATTATGCCGAGCCGGAGGATTCCTCGGTGGTGGTGGGAACGACCGACTACGGGATCAACTTTTGCAGTGTCCTGGCCTCCGGCAATCTCATAGCCACGCAGTTCCACCCGGAGAAAAGCGGGGCGATGGGGCTCAGGTTCTACGACAATTTCATCAAGCTGGCGCTGGGGGGTCAGGCGTGTTGACGCGGCGCATTATCCCCTGCCTGGACGTGAAGGAGGGGCGCGTGGTCAAGGGCACCAGCTTCGTCCAGCTAAAGGACGCCGGCGACCCCGTAGAACTGGCTGACTACTATTATAAGGCCGGCGCCGACGAGCTCATCTTCCTTGACATAACCGCCACTCCCGAAGGTCGGCAAACCATGGCTTCGGTGGTGGAACGCATCTCGGAAAAAGTGTTCATGCCCCTCACCGTGGGCGGCGGTCTGCGCACTATCGAAGACATCCAGAGGCTGCTACGGGCGGGGGCGGACAAGGTCTCGCTCAACACCTCGGCGGTGATGAATCCACGCCTTATCTCCGAGGGGGCCGAGCGTTTCGGCAGCCAGTGCATGGTAGTGGCTATCGACGCTAGGAAGAACGAGGGCGCCGTGCCGTGGTGGCAGGTTTATGTCTTCAGCGGCCAGCAGCCGGTGGAGCTGGACGCGGTGGACTGGGCCAGGCGCGCGGTGGAGCTGGGGGCGGGCGAGATACTGCTCACCAGCATGGATGCCGACGGGCACCGCACCGGCTACGACATTAAACTTACCAGGGCCATTTCGGAAGCGGTAAACGTACCGGTGATAGCTTCAGGAGGTGCGGGCTCTCTGGAAGACCTTTACCTGGCGTTGTATGAGGGCAAAGCCGATGCCGTACTGGCCGCCAGCATCTTCCACTACGGCGTGCATACCGTGGCCGAAGCCAAGGAATACCTGGCTAAAAAGGGCGTACCCATACGCTTTTAAGACAGCTAAGGAAAAATGATTGAATCGCCTGTTTATCGTGGCGCAGGCCGAGCTGGCCAGGAGGCTGTCCCGTGAGCTTGGGACGGACGGCTTTAGCTGCTATGTGGCTCAGCCGGACGAAGATGTCAGCCATATCGGGGCGGAAGTGGTGCTGGTGGAGGTGGATGAACACCCGCCCTACCCGAAAACCGAAGAGCTGTGCCGCTCCCTCAAACTGGAGCGCCACCTGCCCCTTATTGCCATAGTAAGCAGGAGTGCCCTCGCCAGTCATGCCTCTGAACTCAAAGCCCTTCCCTGTGATGATTTCGTTCTGGAACCCTACGACCGGCAGGAAATACTGCTGCGCATCAGAAAGATTATCGGCGACGAAAGCCGTGCCGCCGACCAGCAGCTCATCAGCGGCGACCTGGTGATCAACCTGACCCAGGCGGTGGTCTTCCTCAATGGGCGGGCGGTGGAGCTTACCTTCCGCGAGTATGAGCTGCTGCGCTTTCTGGCCAGCCACCCCGGGCGCATGTACTCGCGCGACGCGCTGCTCAACCACGTGTGGGGCTACGACTATTTCGGTGGCGACAGGACGGTGGACGTACACATCCGCCGCTTGCGCAGCAAGATAGAGGACCCCGATCACAGCTTTATCGATACCGTGCGCAACATGGGCTACCGCTTCCGCAAGCAGGAGTAAACAACTGCGCTCCTATTAATGCATCGGAAACACTGAACCTTTTTAGACCTTAGAGAATAAGAAATTGAGAAATAATATAAGAGTACAAAATATTCAGTTAGTTTGGTTGTGAGAAGGCAAGATGTGCCTGAATGTCCGGGTTCAAAGGCCAAAAGGTTTAATATGCTATGGATACTTACTCGTGATTGACAATCGTATGGGGTAGGCCTATCATCGATTTCATTACCAGCTAAGAAAGAGTAAATCAGCATTCTTTTTTCTTGAATCGGTGCTACTTCGATTCATCAGGAGGTAAAACCTCAGTGTTCGAACACTATAGGCAACCTTTAATCACTCGGAGAGCCTTTGTGAAGCGCCTGCTGCGCCATTTCGGTCTGGCTTCCGCTCTCGTGGCCAGTTCACTCGGAATAGGAATCATCGGCTACCACACGCTGGGTGGGATGTCATGGGTGGATTCTCTTCTCAACGCCTCGATGATATTGGGCGGTATGGGGCCAGTGAACACTCTCTCAAGTGATAAGGCCAAAATATTTGCCTCTTTTTACGCTCTCTTCTCAGGTATGATATTTCTTGTGGCGGCCAGTGTGCTGTTGGCACCTGTCGTCCACCGCTTTTTGCACCGTTTTCATCTCGAAACTGATTCGAAGAAGTAGTTAAGAGCAAAAACAACCAAGACGTACTTCCACTGTTTTAATCCAAATCCACACGCGCACATAGCAACTATCAAATGTATGCTGTAAATACACGCGTTTTGTTGTATGGTGGGCGGCCTATACTAAGCGCTGCTGCTCCTCAGAGCTTCTGTGGTGCCGTTGTGCCCGCTTGAAAGTAACGGATGGGGCCATGCGCGGGTATTGCACCTCTTTCCCTTCAAGTAATTCTTTGATGGTGAGTATTTGTATCCGGGGGTATTGGTGATCCGGGAAGTGTTCTGGCGTGTAGAAACCTGCGGTGACTGCCTCCTCCAGCATAGGGCCTGTTGGCTCTTCTAAGGTGACTAATATGCCAATGGGGGACTTCTCCCGCTCCATGTCACCTTTGAGTGTAGCTATGTAGTCTCTTTTCACACCGCCGCTTTTGACCTGAACAATAATGGTCTTAGCCTTGCCACTATTATCGTCAAAGAAGTTAATATACCCGTCCACGCCACGGTCAGCACCCTTACGCTTGTCTTGCGCGGGGCGGGCGTCCACAAGCCCCAATGCCCACCACTCAAATTGATACCTTCCTTCGTGCTCGCTGTCCCGTGCAAGTGCCCTTGCGCTCTCCAGGTCTTTAGGGTCACCGATAACCTCATAGGGAGAGCGGTCAGGTCCGAAGGTGTCATGAAGCCGGTGTCGCATTAGTGTAATGGCAAGGTGGGTAATGTCTATTCCAATCCAACGGCGATGAAGGCGCTCTGCCACGGCAATTGCTGTGCCGCAGCCACAAAAAGGGTCAAGCACCAGGTCACCTTCATTGCTGCTAGCCGTAATGATGCGCTCCAGTAGAGCTTCAGGCTTTTGAGTGGGGTAGCCAAGAAATTCTAGCCTCGTCACAAGCGGTATATCTGTCCAAACGTTTGAAATCTGTTTGCCTTTAACAAGCCTTTCTGAAAGATAATATTTTTCACGTATAGTGTTCTTGAAGTAAAGATGGTTGTCTTTCTCCAATTCATGCAGCCTATCTTCATTGAAACGCCATCCATTTTTAGGTGGTTGCCATTCTCTACCTTGCAAGTCTTTATAGACATACCGCAAGTTAGGGCGATAGCCGGGGTTTATGATTGGCTGAGTATTATATTTGCCCCGCCCATCGTTGTCGTCCAAGTTGAAGGTGGCAATATCTTCTTCCGAGAGCGGCTGTAAAATCGGTTGGAAAAAATAATTGTTACTCTTTGTGTACCACAAAATGCTATCTGCGTTCTTTGGCAAGTTTCTGTAAATAGGTTTACCGGCTGACGTTCTTTGCCATGCAATCTCATTCCTAAAATTTCTTGGGTCAAAAACAGCATCCATAAGCAATTTCAGGTAGTGGCTAGCTGTAGGGTCACAGTGTAGCCAAATACTCCCCGTTGGTTTCAATACCCGGTGCAATTCCACCATCCGCTGTGCCATCATGGTGAGGTATGCCATCATATCGTTTTGACCCAGGAACTTCCGCATGGCTTGCATCAGGTCGGACAACTTCTGTGGGCTTTCCTTAACCACCTCTTGATAGGCATACTCCGATTCCATGCCCCAGTGCCAGGTATCCTCAAAGGCAGTAATTTGCGCTGCTGACCTCTCCCCGCTTTTCTCCTGAAAGAGCACGTTGTAGGTGGCGTTGGAATTGAAGGGCGGATCAAGGTATATCAGGTCAACACTCTCCGAAGCCACATGCTCGCGCAATATGTCCAGGTTATCGCCAAAGTAGAGTTTATTTTTCCAGCCAGACTGTGTCATATTGTAGATAACATAAGCCAACTAACGGGCGCTGTCAACAGGGGAAACTATCGGGACTGACATCGCAATACCTTACTAGCCTTAATTACTGTTTCATCGCGCTCTGATACAACATCAAGTAACTTCTAGTTCAAACTTAAAGAGGCTGGCTTCCCACCAGTTTCAGGCCATACGTGACATTGATGAGCCTCCCTTAGACGTTTCCTAGTGGCTCCGGCAGGTCCTCCGCTCTTCTGCATGGCTTTAGCCCTTCCGTAATATAACTGAAACATTTAGTATTTATAATGCCTAAATATCCTGGTTTTGAGAAGGAGAATTAATATGTCCATAAATTCTGGTGATACCGCCTGGTTGCTGGCATCATCGGCACTGGTCCTGCTGATGACGCCGGGGTTGGCCTTCTTCTACGGTGGTATGGTGCGGCGCAAGAACATCCTGTCCACTCTCATGATGAGCTTCGTCATGATGGGTATCGGCAGCTTGGTATGGGTGCTGTACGCTTACAGTCTAGGTTTCGGGCCGGACATAGGCGGTTTCATAGGTAACCTCAGTTTCCTGGGTCTCAAGGGCGTGGGCCAGGCCCCATCAGCAGTGTATGCCACCACCACCCCACAGCTGGCCTACATGATTTTCCAGTGCATGTTCGCAATCATCACGGTAGCCCTTATCACCGGTTCGGTGGTGGAGAGAGTCAAGTTCAGCTCACTCTGTGTCTTTGCGGTTGCCTGGCTGACGCTCATCTACTCGCCGGTAGCACATTGGGTGTGGGGCGGCGGCTGGCTGTCCAAACTGGGGGTGCTGGACTTCGCCGGCGGCTCGGTAGTTCACATCAACGCCGGAGTCTCGGCGCTGGCGCTGGCCTTTTTGCTGGGCAAGCGCAAGGGATTCCCGCAGGACCCCATGGAACCCAATAACATCCCCTTCGTTGTCCTTGGAGCGGGACTGCTGTGGTTCGGCTGGTTCGGCTTTAACGCAGGGAGTGCACTCTCCGCTAACGGGCTGGCGGCTGTAGCCTTTGTCAACACCAACACGGCTGCTGCGGCCGCTTCTCTCACCTGGATGTTCCTTAGCTGGAGACAGCGCAAACCGGCGGTGCTGGGGGCGGTTACCGGTGCCGTGGCCGGCCTGGTAGCCATCACACCGGCGGCAGGTTACGTCACTCCCATGGCTGCCATCGCTATCGGGATAGTTGTATCGCTGATCAGCTTTAATTCGCTGGTATTCCTGAAGAGCAAACTCAAGTTCGACGACTCGCTGGACGTGTTCGCCTGCCACGGCATGGGCGGCATGTGGGGCGCTCTCGCCACGGGTATCTTCGCCACAGCGGCGGTAAACGCGGCCGGGTCGGGCGCAGTCGATGGCAACTGGATCCAGATAGCCAGACAACTGCTCGACATAGTGGCAGTGGCCGGGTTTGCCTTCGTGGGTACGCTTATCATAGGTAAGGTCATCGACAAAACGTTGGGTCTGCGCGTCAAACAGGTTGACGAAACAGTCGGCCTGGACATCTCGCAGCATGGCGAGAGAGCCTACGGAGGGCTATTGAGATGAAGAAGGTAGAGGCTATCATCCGCGAAGAACGGCTGGAACCGGTCAAGAAGAGTCTGGAAGACATCGGTTACATGGGCATCACCATTACCGAGGTGACGGGACGCGGCCATCAGAAGGGCCTGGTGCTGCAGTGGAGGGCGGGGGAATACCGCGTGGACCTGCTGCCGAAGCTGAAGGTAGAGGTGGTGGTTTTGGACGAAGATGTTTCCAAAGTGGCAGCGTCTATTATAACCGCTGCCCGCACCGGCGAGATGGGCGACGGCAAGATTTTCATTATGCCGGTGGAAAATGTTATTCGCATCCGCACGGGCGAGGACGGAATCAATGCTGTATAATATCCCGTCAAGCGGGAAAAAATAAGAAAAGGAGAGATATGAAACCCGAAGAAATACTCAAGTATTGTCAAGACAAAGGCATCCAATTCGTGGACCTCAAGTTCAATGACCTGCCCGGCCTGTGGCAGCACTTCTCCATCACGCTTTCGGAACTTAACGACGATTTCTGGAAAGGCGGTATCGGCTTCGACGGCTCTTCTATCCGTGGCTTCCAGGCTATCAATGAGAGCGACATGCTGCTCATGCCAGATGCCTCCACGGCCATAATCGATCCCGCCTGCGAGGTGCCGACTCTGTCCATCATCTGCGACGTTTACGATCCCATTTCCAAAAAACCCTATACCCGCGACCCGCGCTACATTGCGCGCAAAGCGG
>JBEKPN010000031.1:0-8420 GCA_049520695.1 Dehalococcoidales bacterium
CGTTTTGTTTGGACATTTCATCAGGCGAGTAGTCTTATTGAATCTTTTCTACTCGGGTTGCCAGTCCCGCCCTTGTTTTTATACAGAGAAAGCGATACACAAAAGTTGTTGGTAGTAGATGGTCAACAGAGATTGCGAAGTATTATTGGATATTTTTCAGGAGTCTTTCCAGACACTAAACAGAGTTTCGCTCTAAAAAAAGTTAAGCCCGCATGGGATGGACTTACGTTCAGCGAATTAAATAGTTCGGATAAGATACGACTAAAGGATGCGGTGCTAAGAACAATAATAATAGAGCAGTTAGACCCTAAAGATAATACGAGCATGTATCATATATTTAAAAGGCTAAACACTGGTGGCACAATCTTAAACTCACAAGAAATTAGAAATGCATTATTCCACGGTGAATTCAGTCAATTTTTGATAACGCTAAATGAAAACGAAAATTGGAGAACCATTTTTGGGAGCACAGAAATAGATAAAAGGTGCAGGGATGTCGAATTAATATTGCGAATAATTGCTTTAGCTGAAGAAGGTGACCTTTACTACAAACCAATGAAGGATTTCCTGACTGATTTTATGAAAAAGAATCGAAACAGAATTGGAAACTTTGAGAAATATAGGGAGAATCTTGAAAATGCGTCCCTGGATGTAGTGACATCATTAGGCCCCAGGCCCTTTCATCGGGAACGAGGACTAAATGTAGCTTTGTGCGATTCAGTTATGGTCACATTCTATCATAACTGGTGTAAGCACCCCGAAGACCTCAAATCTCGTTACGACAGATTGAAAATTAATGAGGCTTTTAAAGGATATATTTCGAGTTCCACGACAGATGTTGATACTGTTAAGAAGAGAATTGCGATGGCGAACGATAAGTTGTTTAAATAAGATGATTAGAGAACAATACGTTAAGGATAAATTCGCTCAAATACAAGAAGCATTCAAGCGAATAGAGCGATTTAAGAGCACGGGTGATGCAAAAATTGTATTAGACCTGGAATCATATCTTGTGGTGTTAATTTCTGGTGCGTACGAGGATAGCCTAGAATACCTAATTAAAAAGAGAGCAGGAAAGGCCGGCGATAAAGAAATTAGTGCTTTCGTCGAAAAAACATTAGAAGCAGATTTTAGAAATCCGAATTGGGAAAGTCTAACGAACATACTTAAAAGATTCAGCAGGAAATGGGTTGACACAATGAATAAAAAAATACGGAATGAGGCAAAAGTTGGACTGAACAATATAGTAATTAATAAAAATGCTGTGTCTCACGGTAATATTAATAATTTGACGTTTGGTGAAATAAAAAAATGCCACAAGGATTGCAAATGTATCTTTGAAAAACTGGAAAAGATTATGTAACTAAGTATCAAGTATTGATTTGAAAGCTCATATTAATCCGAAAAGGGGGTGAACGGCCTCCGCCTTTTTACTGGCCTGATTTACACTTTTGCCGTAATCAGTAAACAGGCGCAAACCACGCGCTCAATCCCCGCCAGGTCTTTTATCGTCTCAATGCTCGAACTAGGCAAAGCCGCCACAAGTAACCCGTTAACCGCTTCTTCCTGCCCCTGCCCGATTTCCAGCAGCGCCCAGCCGCCGGGTTTCAGCTTGCCTTTTAGACCGCCACAGAGCCTCTCGATAACATCCAGCCCGTATTTCCCGCCGTCCAGCGCCTGGTGAGGCTCAGGGCTCGTAACACAATCGCTAGACTTTACATAAGGCAAATTGGCAATCAGGATATCGACCGGCTCAGGCAAAGGTGCAGCCAAATCGCCCAAGAGGAAAACTATTCGAGACTCGACTCCGTGCCGTTCCGCATTGTCTCTAGCCGTTTCCAATGCCTTGGGCGAGATATCCACTGCGTAAATCCTGGCGTGCGGCAGATTGACGGCCAGGCTGACGGCGATAACCCCACTGCCAGTTCCAATATCGGCTATCACCGGCGAAGGAATCTGTTTAACCAATTCTAGGGTTTTATCAACAATGTGCTCCGTCTCCGGCCTGGGAATGAGTACACGGGGATTGACCGTAAATTCCAACCCATAAAATTCGCGTTTGCCCGTGATGTAAGCCAGGGGCTCACCGGAAAGGCGGCGCTCGACGAGAGTGTTAAGCAGTTGCTCTTGCTGAGAGCTTAGCTCTGTTTCAAAGTCGAGGAAAAAGTGGACTGCATCTTGCCTCAGCGCATGTCGCAGAAGAAGTTCCGCTTCGAGGCCCGCTTCATCTATCCCGGCAGACGAGAGCCGCTCACGCGTAACGCCGAGCAGCTCCCTTATCTTCATACAATCTCGGATTCAAGCGCCTTGGCCTGCTCGCTGGCGGCTACGGCATCGATCAAGTCGTCCAGACCACCTTCCATAATCTTCGGCAGGTTGTGCACCGTGATGCCGATACGGTGGTCGGTGACGCGGTCCTGCGGGAAGTTGTAGGTGCGTATTTTTTCGACGCGTTCACCTGTGCCCACCTGAGTGCGGCGCTCGGCGCTTATCTCGCCTTCCTGTTTGATGCGCTCGGCCTCCAACAGCCTGGCTTTCAGTACTGCCATAGCCTTCTGGCGGTTGCGTAGCTGCGAGCGCTCGTCCTGGCAGACCACCACCAGCCCGCTGGGGAGGTGCGTCAGGCGCACCGCCGTGGACACCTTGTTGACGTTCTGTCCGCCCGCGCCGCCGCTGTGGAAGATGTCTATGCGCAGGTCGCCCGGGTTGACGTCCACCTCGACGTCCTTGGCTTCGGGCAGGACTGCCACCGTAGCCGTGGAGGTATGAATGCGCCCGCCGGCCTCCGTACTGGGAACGCGCTGTACGCGGTGCACACCTCGCTCGTATTTGAAGCGCGAGAAGGCGCCTTTGCCCTTGACCTCGAACACAATTTCCTTGATGCTGCCGATGGCCGATTCGTTGCTGTTGATGACTTCGACGTTCCAGCCGCGGGCCAGGGCATAGCGGCTGTACATGCGGAAGAGGTCGGCGGCGAAAAGTCCCGCTTCGTCCCCGCCGGTGCCGGCGCGTATCTCGACGATGACGTCACGCTCGTCGTTGGTGTCTCTTGGAAGCAGCGCCGTCTTGAGCGAGGCCAATAGACCTTCCAACGTCACCTGGAGTGTCATCAGCTCCTGCTTGGCCAGCGCCCGCATATCTTCGTCGGTCTCGGTGTCCAGCATGGAGCGCGCTTCCTCCATCTGCTTTTCAGTGGATTTGTACTGCCTGTAGAGCACCACCACATCTTCGATGCCGGCGCGCTCCTGCGCCAGTTCCTGCAGGCGTTTAACATTCGAAACGACGTCAGGGCTGGCCATTTCCAGCTCTATGTCGTTGAAGCGTTTTTCCAATTGGGCCAGGCGGTCTAACATAATATTTTCCTCATGCCTATTGTATCACAGGCTCATTTTGCAGCGGACATTGAGGCAACAGCCCTGAGCCCTTCGCAGGCTTGCTGCGCCTCTTCCATCGAGGTCTGGCCGTCCAGCGTGGTCCCTGGTCTACTCCATCACTTTGCCCGGTTCGACGCGCGTGCCGGGCTCCAGCTTGTACCCGCTAGATATGGTGACACTGTCCCCCAATACCGCTCGGTTGGCTTCGCTGCCTGCCTTTAACTGGCACCCACCGGCAGCGATGCTCAAAATAAAGCGGCAACCATTTCCGATAGTCACCTTTTGCCAGATAACCGAGTCGGAAACCACTGCCCCATCCCCAATGCGACACTCCTGTCCGATGACTGACGGGCCTGTAATAACAACCTCTTTCCCTATAGTGCAGTTATCGCCCACCAGCAAGGGGCCATTAAGCCTGGCTGTCGCATGTATATGGCTGCCGCGGCCTATGATAATTTCATGGCCGTGGTTAAAGCCGTATTGCCCGCCCTTGCCGGATAGTAAATCGAAATTAAGCTGGCTGTATTTTTCAGGATTGCCTATATCTATCCAGTAGCCTGAAGACGGGAAAGCGTAAACTGCGTCTCCCCTGGCCAGCATGGAGGGAAAAAGCTGCCGCTCAAAACTGTGTTCCTGCGAGGGGGGTATCATGTCCAACACGCCGGGTTCCAGCACATAGGTGCCGGCGTTTATCATGTTGGTGGTCACCTCTTCGGGGCGCGGCTTTTCCAAGAAGCGCGTCACCCTACTACATCTGTCCGTCTCAATAAGGCCGTAGTGCGTGGGGTTGTCCACCGGCGTTAGCGCAATGGTAGCTCTGGCCTTGTTCTTGCGGTGGAAAGCCAGCATGGCGCTGAAATCCAGGTCGGAAAATATATCGCCGTTAAGTACGAAGAAGCTGTCTGAAACCATCTCCGCCGCGTTTTTTACGGCGCCGGCCGTTCCCATAGCCGACTTTTCCAGGACATAGCTGACTTTGAGCCCCAGACGGCTGCCGTCTCCGAAACAGGCTTCGACGGGCGGCGCCAGATGGTTCAAAGCCAGTATGACCTCATCAATACCGTGCTCCTTCAACCGGCACAGGACATACTCCAGGAATGGTCTGTTCAGCACCGGCACCAAAGATTTGGGAGTATTATATGTAAGGGGACGGAGTCTGGTACCCAGGCCACCCGCAAGAATAACAGCTTTCATAATCAGCTCGAATCCAAAACAATGAGCCAGTACATGATACCAAATTTAATACGTAATCAAAAATTAACCACCGGGGTATTCTACGCTCAATACCAATAATTGCACGTAATCCGTTTTAAATCTATAATAACTCAGGTATCGAAAGTAAAACAAAGCAGCTTTCTGCTCTTAATACGCATTGGAAGGCAGGTAAATCTTGGCAAAGAAGAAACAACCACAGGCAGTTCATCCGCCCACCAAGCGGCAGCTGACACACTGGCAAAAACAGGCTCTCCGACAGCGCATCATAGCCATCACCAGTATTGTGACCATTCTGGCAGTGATTGCGGTGATTGTTGTCCCGGGGTATTTCAAGTGGTACGTACCCAACGTCAAACCCATGCACGAGACCGTGGTCGAGGTCAACGGGCACAAGTTCAGTATGGCCTACTATGTAGACGCCCTAAAGTATTGGGAGGCTGTTTATGAGGGTATGTATTCCTCAGGAGGACAGACCTTTTACCAATATATCACTGACTCTGTGGAACAAAATATAGAGCAAAACGAGATCATAAAAGAAGCTTCCGTCAAGCTTGGCATTACCGTTAGCGACGCCGAGGTAAACCAATACATAAAAGATAACTCTCTGGGCAACAATCTGGCTGTCAGGGATATTGTACGCGGGCGGTTACTCAGTCAAAAGTTGACTAGCGACTACTTCGGGCCACAGGTGCCCACTTCCGGCCAGCAGAGGGATGTGTTAGCTATGTTCCTGGAGAGTCAGAGCCAGCTCGATGACATCAAGGCCCAGATAAACGCCGGAGCGGATTTCGGGCAATTGGCGACGGATAACTCGCTGGAAAGCACCACTCAGACCGATAAAGGCGCTTTGGGTTCTCACTTCAAGGGCGTCTTCGACTACCTTTTAAACACGACCGGCCTGGATGACGCCATCTTCGCCCAGCAGGTGGGCGCCTGGGGCGATTTCCATGATGCCAACACGGCCAAACAGGTGGGATACTGGCTAGTCAAGGTCACCGAGAGAAATTCCGACAACAGCCAGATGCACGTCTCCGGAATGCTGCTTTCGAGCCTGGAAGAAGCCCAGTCTGTCAAATCGCAGCTCGACGCTGGAGCGGATTTCACCACGTTGGCGCAGCAGTATTCCCAGAAATGGTCGGATACCTCCAAGGACGACCTGGGCTGGATCACGACAAGTACTACCGACGCCTACAAGAGTTATATTTTCGATACCACCATCGCCGTTGGAACCGTCAGCAGCCCCATCAAGGACACCGGACAGAGCACCAAGGGCGGCTACTGGTTGTTCAAGGTGCTGGGTAGCACCAGCGGGAATATCTCTGCCGACGACAAGACCGACCTGACCAACAAGGCCTTCAACGACTGGCTGACTGCTTTGCAGGCCGACACAGTTAACAACACTATCGTCAACAGCCTTGACCAGGCCAAAAAGGACTTCGCCACGGCTCGGGCAGAGTCTTAAGGATGATTTATGGTGGATAAGACAATAGGTATAGGACTCATGGGGCTGGGGGTCATCGGCGGGCAGGTCGCCCGGGTACTCACAGAGAGAGCGGCTATGCTGCAGGAGCACGCCGGTTGCCCGGTGGTACTACGCAAGATAAAGGTAATCGAAAGCGACCTGACCAGGCCGCAGGCACAGGCTATGGAACGCTCGCTTTTTACCACAGATGAAGAGGAGTTTTTCAATACACCGGGCCTGGACATTATCGTTGAGGTCATCGGCGGCGAACACCCGGCTTTCGAGTATCAAAAACGGGCATTAAAGAGCGGCAAGCACGTGGTGACCGCCAACAAGGAGGTCATCGCCAAGTACGGAGCCGAGCTTCTGGCACTGGCGGCTCAGAATAGGGTCAGCCTGCGTTATGAAGCCTCGGTAGGCGGCGGCATACCGCTCATTGCCCCCTTCCAGCGCGACCTCATCGCCAATCACATCAACGGCATTTACGCCATCATCAACGGCACCACCAACTTTATCTTGAGCACCATGGCCCGTGAGGGCACCGAGTTCGCCACAGCGCTCGGGCAGGCGCAGAAGCTGGGTTACGCCGAGATCAATCCCAGGAATGACCTCGAAGGCATCGACGCCGCTTACAAGATCGCCATTCTGGCCACACTGGCTTTCCGCAGTCGCGTCCGCCCCGACCAGGTGTTTCATGAAGGCATTTCGCGCCTTTCGCGACGCGATTTCCAGTATGCCCGCGATCTCGGTTTCGCCATCAAGCTGCTGGCTATCGCCAAGCAGTCCGATTCCGAGATTGAGGTCCGCGTGCACCCTGTTTTCATCCCCGCCGACAGTTTCCTGGCCAAAGTAGACGGCGTGTACAATGCCGTTCTGGTGGACGGCGACCTTACCGGACAGGTGACATTCCTGGGCAAAGGGGCGGGGGCCTTGCCGACATCTAGCGCCGTGGCCGCCGACGTGGTGGCGGCCGCCAGGCACGTGGCTTCAGGCCAGTCTGGTTTCACCTGGCAACCCGATGAAAACAAACGCATCAAGCCCATGTCTCAGATTATCACACGCTATTATATCCGCATGGGCGTCGCCGACCAGCCGGGTGTGCTGGCGCAAATAGCCTGTGCTCTGGGTAACCATCAGATAAGCATCGCTTCGGTCATTCAGAAAGAAACCGAGCCCGACCAGACGGCTGAGATCGTCATCATGACCCACCCGGCGCGCGAAGAGGCCATACAGGCGGCCTTTGCCGATTTCAAAAAGCTGCCCGTGGTTAAAGAGGTTCATAATTTCGTACGCGTAGAGGCTTAAATGTCTAAAACAGGGCTGCTGTTCAAATATAAAGACCTCCTTCCCATCACCTCAAAAACACCCATGTTCTCGCTGGGTGAGGGTGATACGCCGCTGGTACGCGCCCAGTCGCTGGAGAAAATGGTCGGCTGTGGGGAGCTATATTTTAAACTGGAAGGCTGCAACCCCACTGGTTCATTCAAAGACCGCGGCATGATAATGGCCATCGCCAAGGCCGTGGAAGAAGGCAGCCAAGCCGTCATGTGCGCCTCCACCGGCAATACCAGCGCCTCCGCCGCGGCCTATGCTGCCAGCCAGGGGCTGGAAACCATCATCATCATACCGGAGGGCAAGATCGCCCTGGGGAAGCTGGCTCAGGCCATCATGCACGGAGCTAAAATAGTTTCCATCGAAGGCAATTTCGACCAGGCGCTGAATATGGTGCGTGAGCTTACCCAGAAGCACCCAGTGACTCTGGTCA
Organism: Dehalococcoidales bacterium; assembly: GCA_049520695.1. Taxonomy (GTDB): domain Bacteria; phylum Chloroflexota; class Dehalococcoidia; order Dehalococcoidales; family UBA1222; genus SURF-27. Next base: position 7,817 of record JBEKPN010000031.1, read on the forward strand.
ATTCCATCAACCCCTACCGCATCGAGGGACAGAAAACAGGTGCTTTCGAGATCGTCGAAACGCTGGGAGATGCACCGGATTTCGTTTTCATCCCCGTGGGTAATGCCGGCAACATCACCGCCTACTGGAAGGGTTTCGTTGAATACCACAGGCTGGGCAAATCAGGCAAAAAGCCACGCATGATGGGTTTCCAGGCGGCCGGCGCCGCCCCTATAGTGCTGGGACACCCGGTTGAAAAACCAGAGACTGTCGCCACCGCTATCCGCATCGGCAATCCGGCCAGCTGGCAAAAGGCTGCCGCTGCCAGAGACGAATCGGGCGGCTTGATAGACATGGTAACGGACGACGAGATTCTGGCTGCCTATCACCTGCTGGCAGAGAAAACAGGACTTTTCGGCGAGCCCGCCTCCGCCGCACCGCTGGCGGGCCTCTTGAAACTCTCAAGGCAGGGAAGGAATTTTTCAAAGAGCCAGATCGTTTGCATCGTCACCGGCAACGGGCTTAAGGATCCGGACACAGCCGTCAAGAATGCGCCCAATATCATGAAGCTGCCCGCCGACCTTATGTCTGTCGAGAAGGCGCTGGGCTGGGGCTAATCCGGCAA
>JBEKPN010000032.1:0-8351 GCA_049520695.1 Dehalococcoidales bacterium
AAAACTGGGAGTATTACGAAAAGGCATTCATTGTATTTATAATGGGTAGCCATGAAGAGGTCATGGTGATTCCTCTTGCGATCTTGCAGGATCAATTCCGCAAAATGCACATCTTGCCGAGTAAAGGCAGTAAAGTTACACTTCACATTATTCCCGCGGATAGCGGCTACGAGTTCAGGGAGTTGCCTGATCTGGATGCAGCACCGTTTCACAACAACTATGCCTTCATCAGATGATGAGTGGACCATATGACCCACTCCGTTTCTCTTCTCAACTCGCTGAAGCCTTGGGGAATGGATTGCGCCCAACCAACGCGTGCAGCTGACACGCTTCGCGCTGCGCTCCGGCTTGCGCTCGCGTTCCCTCGCTCTGCTCGGCGTGGCTGACGCGGAACGTTATCACCCTGACAATTTTAGAATATTGTCGGTCTTTTAAGCGTCTGATAACTTGAATGTATCACTAAAGGTTTATCCCTCCATCCACTCCTTAGTGGACGGCAGTTCCCCTGCTGTTCGCTCGTCTATACGCGTGGCCTTGTCCAGTGCCTTGCCCAGCGCCTTGAAGAGGGCCTCAGCCTTATGATGATCGTTGGTGCCGTAAATGGTACGAGCGTGCAGGTTTATGCGCGCCTCGTTGGCGAACGTCTCCAAAAAGTGTCGGATAAGATCACTGGGGAAGCCCAACATGTCGTTTTCGGCAAAAGATAGGTCCAGCATGCTATAACCCCTGCCGCTGATGTCCACCGCCACCATCGAAAGAGCATCGTCCATGGGCACCGTTGCATCCGCCATGCGCACGATGCCGCGCCGCTCGCCCAGCGCTTCCATGAAAGCCTTACCCAGACATATCGCCACATCTTCCACGAGGTGGTGAGCGTCATCACCCGTGGCGGAGACGGTGAGGTCAAAAGAGCCGTGCCGCGCCAGCTGCGATAACATGTGGTCGAACATGCGTATGCCGGTGACAGTCTCGTAACGGCCGGTGCCGTCCACGTCGAGTTTGAGGCTAACAGAAGTCTCCTTGGTTTCACGCTTTACGACAGCCTTGCGTTCTGACATGACATTACCTCCCGATTTCTCTGAGCGCTGCGAGCAGTATATCATCTTCGTCGGGCTTGCCCACGCTGAAGCGTATGCAATTGCTCAGGCGAGCTTCGGCGTAGTAGCGCACCAGTATACCCCTATCCTCGAGGGTTTGCTGCAAATCTTTAGCCTTGCCTTTGAGCACATCGCAAAGGATAAAGTTGGATTTGGATGGATAGGGCCTCAGCCATTTGATGCCATTGAGTTCCTTAAAAAGCCTCTCCCTCTCGGCGATGATCTTTTGGACATTGCCCATGAGGTAGTCCATGTCCCGGAAGGATGCGCGTACCGCCACCAGCGCCGCCACGTTGACATTGTAGGGATCGCGGATACCGTGCAAGTAATTCGCTATGCGTAGCGGGAAAACGCCGTATCCGACGCGCAGGCCAGCCAGTCCCGACCACTTGCTAAAGGTACGCAGTACCATAATATTGGGATAGTCAGCCATCATGGGTATGGCGGATTCGTCGGTGAACTCGTAGTAGGCTTCATCCACCACCAGAGGCAGCCCTGTTTGCGCCAGTGCCAGTACATCTTCACGGGAGGTCATCGTCCCGGTGGGGTTGTTGGGGTTGGCCAAGAAGATAAGCTTCGTTTTCGGCGTGACGGCTTTCTTGATAGCCGCGACGTCTATGTGAAAATCAGCGTCGCGCGGCACTTCGACAATCTTAGCCCCGTTGAGGTCGGCATAGAAGCGGTACATGGCAAAGCTGGGCACTATGTTGATGACCTCCTCGCCCGGCCCGGCGAACAGTTTTACCAGCAGGTCTATCAGCTGGTCACTGCCAGCTCCCGCCACTATCTGCTCCGCTGGCATGCCCGTGTATCTGGACAGGAGTGTACGCAGTTCGGTCTGAGCGGCATCGGGATAGATGTGGTAGCCATTATATTGTTGCAGGGCTTTGGCAACTTTGGGTGAAGGTCCGTAGTTATTCTCGTTGGCATCCAGCTTGACCACACGCTCGACAGGTATCCCCAGTTTCCGCGCTATGACATCCGGCGATTTGCAGGCGGAATAGCCCTTAAAGGCCGCCATTGCGGGACGGGCGAAACGCTCTATGCTCTTTTCATCTTTCATGTGTTTCCCTTCCCTTTTTTGCCTCGTGCCTTATCGTACGCATCTCCTACCGCCCTGGCGTGGGCCGTGAGCCCCTCCGCCGCCGCCAGCGTGGCGGCCACTGGGCCGTACTTTTTCATCATGGCGTCATCCACTGTCACCACGTTCATCAGGCGCACAAAATCGGTGGCGTTGAGCGGGGAGGCGAAACGTGCCGTGCCGTTGGTGGGCAGGGCATGGCTAGGTCCGGCGACGTAATCTCCCATCACTACGGTGGGGTGGTCTCCTATGAAGACGCAGCCGGCGTTGTGGATTTTATCGATAATATCCTCATAGTGCTTCACATACAGGCACAGGTGTTCGGGCGCGTAGCGGTTGGCCAGCTCGACTGCCTGTTCAAGGTTATCCACAATGCACACCAAGCCGTAGCCCTGCAGGGATTCCTTAATGACGTCACCGCGTGATAGTGTACCCGTCTGGGTTGCCACCTCCTGCATCACCCTGGAGGCCAGCTCATCCGACGTGGTGACTAATACCGACTGTGCCATGGCGTCGTGTTCTGCCTGGGCCAAGATATCCGCCGCGCACCATGCAGGATTAGCGTCCGCGTCGGCGATGATCAGCACCTCGCTGGGGCCCTGAAGTCCATCTATATCCACAGATCCATAGACCAGCTTCTTGGCCAGCATCACGAAAATATTGCCGGGACCGCAGATTTTGTCCACCGCAGGGACGGACTCGGTGCCGTAAGCCATGGCCGCGATAGCCTGCGCACCGCCCACGGCGAAGACGCGGTCCACGCCAGCAATATATGCCGCCGCCAGCATTATATCGGGTATGCGCCCGTCCCTCCCCGGAGGTGTGCAGACGATAACCTCTTTCACCCCTGCCGCTCTGGCGGGTATAGCCGTCATTAGAACCGATGAAGGGTAGCTGGCGGTGCCGCCGGGTACGTAAAGCCCGACCCGTTCGAGAACCCGTGCTACTGTCCCGGGTGACATCCTGCGAACTCCCTGAAGGTAAGCGTCGAATTGTTTTTTATGGAATTCCTTTACTCGCTTCCCCGCTGTTTCAATAGCGGAGAGGAGCTCCGGCGTTATCCTTTGACAGGCTGCCGACATCTCGTCCCGCTGTACTTCGACGGCCTCGAGAGTAACGTCGCTTATTTTGCGGCTGTACTCCTTGAGGGCTGAATCGCCTTTAAACTTCACCTCCTGGATAATCAAGGCGACGGCAGCCTGCGGATCGTCGGTTCCGAACATGGCCTTCAGGCTGGCGGCCAGACCCGGCGAAACAACGCCCGCCTGCGGGCGCGCGCCGCGCGATATCGCCTCTTTAGCCTCTGCAAAACCCTTGATGATTCTCATGGCATCGTTCCCATAGCTTGGCGCAGCAGGCTCACGAAAGAGGCCATGCGCCCGGCTTTAAGCGGGTTTTCCACCTGCCTGATGCTAGCTATGAGGCAGGCTGTGGACTCAAAAAGCGTCTCGATTATTTTGAGGTTGTGGCGCGCGATAGTCGAGCCGGTCTCTGTGTTCTCGATGAGCACATCGGCGTCTTCCGGTAAAAAGGCCTCGGTGGCCCCCCATGTAGGCACAACTCGATAGGCCCCCAGGTGGTTGGCGCGCGCGTAGTTGTCAGCAATGTTGACGTATTCGGCGGCGATGCGGCACGAACTCGGCTGGTTCTGCCTGAGTTGTTGCAGCTCCGCCGTCGTGCTTACCGGGATCTCGTTGGCAACAACAGCCACGATACGCACCTTGCCGTATTTCAGATCCAGCAGCTCACGCACCGGGCTCTTGGGAAACTGGTATATATGGTCCGTCAGCCAGTCCCTGCCCGTGATGGCTAAATCGAAATTGCCATTAGCCACCTGCAGCGGCATATCCTGAGGGCGGATGACCTTGATAAAAAAGCCTTCGAGTGAGCTTTCAGGTCGGCAGTTGCCGGTGGCCGACGGATAGTCGTCTATTTTTACGCCGGCGGCGTCCAGTATGCGGCGCACATGTGCCTGCTGGTGCCCGTCGGGCAGCGCCAGCCTTACCAGAGTGCCGTCCTTCTCCCGTTGCTCTCCCGCAATTTGAACCATCGCGCCGATATTCATATACTCTTCGGACGTCGCAGCCGCTGATGGAGTTATCTGCGCGTTCAGTGAGGCTAGCAGCAGCGACATATCTTTGAAGCGCAGGCTCTCCTTGTTCACTATCAGACAAGCTCTGGAATTCACAATCTTGCCCAGCGAACGCAGGCCCGAAGATTCTATCTCGCCTTCGTTCCTGCGTGACAGCAGCACGATTTCGGCGTTCTCCGGCGGGTAGGCATCAGCCGAGCCCCATAGTGGATAGACAGCAAAACGCCTTAGGCGCAGCTTCAGGGCCAGCGACTCGGCCAGGTTGGGATATTCGCTGGCGATGCGCACCACATTCCCCTGCGCCACGATCCCCCCGTTTTTCAGCGTCCCGGGTGTGACCGCCGCATAAACTGCGCCTTCGCCATAACCCAGCTCCTTCAGCTTCACTATGGCGCTGGAAGGGAATCTGACCGTCTGCTCGGTAAGCCAGTCCAGTCCGCATATGCCGATGTCGTAGTTGCCCACCGCCACCTGTATAGGGATATCCTTTTCCTGGAACATCTTGGCCACCAGGTCTTTCATCGTGTGCGATTTCAGGCGGTAAAGCCGGGCCTTATTGCTGTAGTCTTCCAGCCCCCAGCCAGCCTTTTCCATTAGCTTGGCGGTTTGCGCCAGCAGCCGGCCTTTGGGTAACGCTGCTCTCAGGATCATCACCCGCACCCCACAATGATAAGTACCTCTTCAGGACTTTCGCAGACGTTCTTTTCGCCGCTGCCGCAGTTGAGCACGGTGAGCTGCGGGGCGGAGCTTCTGACCTCTACCTCCCAGCCGCAGTTCTGTGCCTTCTTGCCCTGCAGGGCAAACATAATTATCCATCCCGCTTTACGCAGCAACTCGGCCACCCGGGCGGCTTCATTCATGGCAGAAGGTTCGATATCCAGGCTGATGCGCTGGGACACGGGTACATAGACGCTGTCGATATTTATCAAATCCGCCAGCCGGTCGATATACAGGGCGAAACCACCGGCCGGGACGTCCTTCCCACCCATCATCCCCACCAGACGGTCGTAGCGGCCGCCGCCGCCGACGTTCACACCTTCCGCAAAGAGGCGGAAGATAAATCCGGTGTAGTATTCGAAACCCTTGCCGGAGGTAAAGTCTATCTGATATGCCACATCCATAGCTTCCAGCAGGTCTATGGTAGCGATGAAGTCCTCCAACGCGGCCTGTACCCCGGGAATGTCGGCGGCAAAAAGGGCGCGCAGATTCTTGAGGAAACCCGACGAGCTACCCTTCGTTCCGATCAGCAGTTTGAAAGCTTCTACGGCCTGCGGTTTCTCCGCCTGCATACGGTTGAGGATTTCCATTTCGCCGTCCAGTATGCGGTCGAAAACGGTATCCTGTTCGCTGTGGCTCAACCCCAGACCCGATAATATGCTGCGTATCAGGCCCGCATGGGACAGCTTCAGCTCGATATTATTCAAACCCATTTTCTTGACGCTGTCGCAGGCCATCCCGACCAATTCGACGTCGGCCATCGACGAGCCGGCTCCGATGAGTTCTGCGCCGCACTGCCAGCGCTCGCGTGCCTTGATGCCTGTTTCTTCAAAAATAAAGGTGTTGGTGACGTAAGACAGGCGTGCCGGTTGTTCCCGCTGTGATAATCGATCGATATAAAAGCGCGCCGCCGGTATAGTGGCATCCGGCTTCAGCACCACGCGCTCGCCGCCCCAGCTGTCCCAATCCAAAAAAGAGTACACCCTGCGCAGCATGCCGGGTGTCAGCGTACCCGCCGATGTAAAGAGATAGAGGTATTCCAGCGTAGGTGTACGCACCTCAGAATATCCATAGCTTTTCGAAGTTTCCTGAAAAGCAACTTCCACGCTGCGAAAACGCAGCATCTCTTCAGCCGTTAGATCTTTGCATCCTTTGCACCGCTCTATCTGCATATTTCTATCCTAAGCCTTAATGGCACAATTCTACACTACTATCTTAAGGCTGTTCAAATGTTGCACGAATCACTGCGTGTAGTTATACTTAAAATCCGATACCGTTTCCGCACATGCAAAGCAATGAATATCGCGGAGAGTGGAGGTTATGAAGTGGACGCTATCGACAGTCTCCGTTCGGCTCTTTCCGACCCCAGCCTCGCCTACCTACTGCTCATGCTGGCCGTCCTTGGCATTTCGGTGGAAATCCTCACGCCCGGCCTGATATTCCCCAGCACCATCGGCATCATATCGGGTTTGTTTGCATTCCTGGCTCTCAGCACACTGCCGATTAACCCGATTGGGATTATTCTGATTTTCGTGTCGCTCGGCTTTTTCATTGCCGAAGCCATGATGCGTACAAGGGGTTTGATTACCGTTTTCGGTTTGATTTCAATAATTCTCGGCTCGATTTTCCTGTTCAAAGATGGAGCGGCTAACCGGGCGAATCCTTTCTTGATGGCGGGCACAACGATTGTCATCTCCGCCGTGCTGGTTTTCATCGCCAACCGCGTAGTGGCAGCACAGCGCAAGCGCATCTCCACCGGCCGTGAAGAATTCAAGGGCAGTATAGCCGTAGTGCGCACGGCTCTTAATCCGGAAGGAATAGTGTTTTTCCAAGGGGAGTTGTGGAAGGCGGCGCTCGACCAAGGCAGTGCCGCTCCCGGCGAAGAAGTCATCATTACAGGCCTTGCAGGCTTGAAGCTATTCGTAACGAAGAAAAGGGGGTAGTTTTATATGGGTCCGATTATTGCAGCCATCGTCGTGGTCTTTCTAATCGCTATCCTTTCTATATCCATTAAGGTGGTAAACGAGTACGAACGCGGAGTGATTTTCAGGCTGGGAAGGCTTATGGGCGCCAAAGGACCCGGCTTTTTCATGATCATTCCTTTCATCGACCGCATGGTCAAGATAGACCTGCGCGTCGTTACGATGGATGTTCCCTCACAGGACGTCATCACCAGGGATAACGTCACGGTGCGCGTCAATGCCGTCGTCTATTTCCGCGTCATCAATCCCGAGGCTTCAGTAGTTAAGGTTATGAACCATATACAGGCCACCTCGCAGATATCGCAGACCACGCTGCGCAACGTGCTGGGACAGCACGAACTGGATGAGCTTCTTTCACAGCGCGAAAAATTGAACCAGTCGCTCCAGAGCATCATCGACGAACAGACCGATCCCTGGGGTGTAAAGGTCAGTATCGTTGAGATTAAAGATGTCGAGCTGCCCGAGTCGATGCGCCGCTCCATGGCCGCCCAGGCTGAAGCGGAACGTATGCGCCGCGCCAAGATAATCCATGCCGAAGGTGAGTTGCAGGCCTCCCAGAAACTATCCGAAGCCGGGCATATCATCGCTCAGGAACCGGTAACGCTTCAGTTGCGTTATCTGCAGACCCTTACGGAAATAGCCACCGAGAAGACCAACACCCTCGTCTTCCCCATCCCCATAGACCTGATTTCCATGTTTATACCCAAAAACAGGGCCGAAGAGGTTATGGAAGACAAGAAAAGGGGCACCAAGTAATTGAATCTTATCTGCTGGGGACTTCGCTTAGTTAAACCCTGAGCGTTATATAATTACGCTTATGGTAGTAGAGAAAACTATAAAAAACGAATTCGTGTATTATTTGTTCGATCATGACAGACGCAACAATGAATTTGAAAAGGAGACCGACAAATGACGTATTCCTATCTGGACTTAGCGTCTGATGTATTGAAGACGGCCAAGCAACCATTGATATATCAGGAAATATGGGATCTGGCCAAGACATTAGGCTTATCGGCGAAAATCAAGACATCCGGAAAAACGCCCTGGCAGACCCTTGGGGCTCAATTGTATGTGGATGTTCGAGATAACTCGGATTCGAAGTTTGTCAAAGTTGGTAAGAGACCTGCCAGGTTTTTTCTCAAAGAGCGACAGTCAGAAATATCAGCCAATATCGTGTCTCAGATCGAAAAAGAAGAAGAGAAAAAGGCTGTAGTCACCCCAAAATACAGGGAGCGAGACTTGCATCCAATATTGGCCTATTTTGCGTACTCAAACCCATCGTTTAACCGTGGTCGCTCAATTTACACAAAAACTATCCTGCACGAGAAGTCTCTCAAACAAGGGTATAACGAGTGGGTTCATCCCGATATGGTCGGCTTCTA
>JBEKPN010000033.1:0-8348 GCA_049520695.1 Dehalococcoidales bacterium
GCGGGCGACATCATCATCTCGAAGGATTCAAACGTTGGCGAAGTTATTATCCTCGATAAAGATTACCCTGACCATATGCTTTCTGGTGGACTTGAGAAAATTGCCGTAGAGCCAAAATATTATATCTTCGCCCTACTCAAGAACCCGTTATTCAAAACCCAACTAGAAACGCTAATCTCCAAAGGGGCAACCATACTCCACGCAAAGAAGATGTTTCTGAGCGTGATGATGCCCCTGCCAACGCAATTAAACCGAGATGATGTCTATAGCTATTTTGAAGTGCTGGTAAGGGCTATTGTAAACAAAGAAAAAAGGCTCAGGGAGCAGGAAGCGAAGATATTCAAGCTGATAGAGGAAGAACTGCAAGGCAATCAAAAAGCCAGTACTTTTCAGTATAACTACCCCGATATACGCTCAATCACTGTTACCTCGCGTATAGATGCTGGCTTTTACTGCGAGGATTATATGCGCGAGCAGTTCGCTATTTCTAATTACGCAGGTGGCTCAGGAACGCTTGAGGATTGGGGATTCAATATTGGCAGAGGACAGAATCTACAGGAAGATGCGATTGGGCGAAGTATCTATACCGATGAACCTAGGCCAAATTACTATGTGCTTGTAAGACCAACAAGCCTATCCGATTTTGGCACAGTAACACGGTATGAATACCTCGGAAATGGCAATGAGCTTTCTACGATAGCGGAAGGGGATATTATCTTTTCGGCGGAAGGCTCAGTTGGCAAGTGTGTCATGTTCACTAACCCGCAACTACGTATGATAACCAACATTCACGGAATTGTTCTAAATAAAGATAACCACGATAAAATAGAAAGCGCGTTCGTGACCTGCTTCCTCCGCTATTTAAGGAAGGCTGGTATCCTGGATTACATTTCAGTTGGAGGACAAGGCGGGAGCTTGGCTAAGAAATATTGGCCTGATATTAAGATACCTTTCTTCCCACCGGATAAGGTAAAATCAATCGCGGCACTCTATTACAATCCTATTCCCTATAAATTAGTGCAGCACGACTTGAGTAGGTTTGTTGAAGATGATGCCAAGATTAACTCGCAGCTTGGCATATTAGAATTGGATGCACAAATTAAGGTTCTCAAGAGCAAGATAGATTCGCTGATTGATGTGATTGTTGATGGAGGCGCGATAGAAACGAGCCTTGATTTCGTAAAAGACTTTTGATACAACTATCCGACTTTTGATACAAAAGGCACTTGTGATACAAAGCCCCCTCGACGGGAGAGATAAGAGTGAGGGTGAGAGTTATGGTTGACCCCCTCACCTAGCCTCTTCCACGGAGGGGAGAGGAGATGTATTTTACTTTCGTAATGGCGATTATCCGCGCCAGATTCTTTCCGCCAGAGGCGGACCTTCGCGGACTCAGAATGAGAGTTGCTTATTTCATCTTCTCGATAATCGCGTCGGCCACCTGTGAGGTGCCCACTGCCTTGCCCTCCTGGCCTTCCGGCTTGAGGTCATAGGTGACGTTTTTGCCCTCGGCGATGACGGCGGCGATAGCGTTCTCCACCTTATCCGCGGCGGCGGTCTCGTCAATATACCTCAGCATGAGCACGCCCGAGAGCATCATGGCCATGGGATTGGCCTTGTTCATGCCCTTATACTTGGGGGCGCTGCCGTGGGTGGGCTCGAACAGGGCGATGCTGTCTCCGATGTTGGCGCCCGGAGCTACGCCCAGGCCGCCCACCAGCCCGGCGCACAGATCTGAGAGGATGTCGCCGTAGAGGTTGGGGCAGACCAGCACGTCGAACTGCTGCGGCTTCTTGACGAGCTGCATGGTCATGTTGTCCACGATGCGGTCCTCGAACTCGATCTCGGGATAAGCTTGGGCCACGTCGCGGGCCACGGCCAGGAATAGGCCGTCCGAGAACTTCATGATGTTGGCCTTATGCACGGCGGTCACCTTTTTGCGCTTGTGGGCGCGGGCGTACTCGAAGGCAAAACGCACGATGCGGCGGCTGCCGAATTCCGAGATGGGCTTGATGCTGATGCCGGAGTCGGGACGTATTTTAGCCCCCATGTCGCCCAGGAAAGAGATGAGTTTGGCGTTGTTGGGGGTGCCTTTCTCGAACTCGATGCCGGCGTAAAGGTCTTCCATATTCTCGCGCACGATGACGAGGTCGATATTGTGGTACAGCGTGGGCGTGCCCTCGTAGCTCTTGCAGGGGCGTAAACAGGTGTATAGCTCAAGCTCCTTGCGCAACGCCACGTTGACGCTCCTGAAACCGGAGCCGATGGGGGTGGTGATGGGGCCTTTGAGCGCTACTTTGTTCTTGCGGATGGAGTCTAAAACGTGTGAAGGAAGCGGAGTGCCATATTCGGCCATGACGTCGGTGCCGGCGTGCACGATGTCCCAGTTGAATTTGACCCCGGTGGCCTCTAATACTCGTTTGGTGGCTTCGGTAAGCTCCGGGCCAATGCCATCGCCAGGGATGAGGGTAATGTTATGAACCATTGGAAACTCCTTAAGCTAAATACTAAGCACTAAATTCTAAATCCTAAAAAAGAACGGGGCACGACCATTACTCAATTCTCATTCGGCCTGAACCTTTCGACTATCGAGCCAAAGATTTTTGTTAGTTCCATTGCTTCCTGGATTAATTCGGTCCTTCTTTTTTCTGCCTCAACTACGTTCGGCTGGATGAGGTTTAACCAATATCTGGTTTCCTTTGCCTCTTTTCGGCATATCTTAATTCTAACGATGAAATCCTTTTGGCTTAAAGACTCATTGGCTTCGATGTAATTCGCTCCCACCGAACCTGATGATCTGACGACCTGTTTGATTATCTCGATGTTCGGTAACGTTCGCTGCAATGTGTTCGTGAATGCAATCACACCTTTGGCGAACTTCAGAGTTCGATTTTCAAGGTCATAATTGCCTGTTCGCCCCATTCCTGTTTTCTCGTTCATCTCGTTTAGGATTTAGATATTGGGATTTAGAATTTTCCCCTTTATTCCAGTTTGAAGTCTCCATGTTTCTGAATGTACGGAATAAGCCCGCCCTCGTCCAGGATAGCCAGCATGGCTTTGGGGATAGGTTTGAAAGTCAGCAACTCTCCATTCGTGACGTCATGCACGGTGCTGGCGGCCATGTCCACCTCGAGCTCGTCGCCGTCATTTATCTTGTCCGTGTCACAGATGAGCACCGGCAGGCCGCGGTTGATGGCGTTGCGGAAGAAGATGCGCGCCACGCTCCTGGCCAGCACCGCGCTCACGCCGGCCATTTTGATAACCAGCGGGGCATGCTCGCGGGACGAACCCAGCCCGAAATTGTCGCCGCCCACCACGAAATCGCCCGGCTTAACGCGCGCGGCGAAGGTGGGGTCGGCGTCCTCCAGCACGTGTTTGGCCAGCTCCGGCAGGTTGGAACGCAGGTGGGCCAGGCGGCCGGGCACGATAAGGTCGGTGGAAATATCATCGCCGAACTTGAAGGCTTTACCTTTGAGCATTAGAGCACCTCCCTGGGGTCGGTGACCACGCCGGTGAGCGCCGTGGCCGCCGCTGTGGCCGGGCTGGCAAGGTAAACGAAAGAGTTGGGATTGCCCATGCGGCCTTTGAAGTTGCGGTTGGCGGTGGAGAGGCAGGCTTCGCCATCGCCCAGCACGCCCTGGTGCAGGCCCAGACAGGCGCCGCAGCCGGGTGGGAGGACGGTGCCTCCGGCCTCGATGAAGATGCGCATATAACCAGCGTCCATGGCCTGCAGCAGCACTCGCTTGGAGGCGGGCGCTACTATGAGCCTCGTGTCGGGGCTGATTTTCTTGTTTCTTAGTATGCTGGCGGCCAGCGCGAAATCCTCCAGCCTGCCGTTAGTGCAGGTTCCCAGGAACACCTGGTGAATCTTGACACCCTTGAGGTCTTTGGCCAGCACGGTATTGTCCACCGTGTGCGGGCGGGAGACGGTTGGCTCCAGCATCGCCGCGTCAATCTCTATAGTCCTCTCGTAAACGGCGTCCTTATCGGACGAGATGGAGCGGTACTGCTCCGCTCTGCCCATCTCGCGCAGGTGCTTCTCGGTGGTCTGGTCGGAGGGGAAGATGCCCAGCTTAGCCCCGGCCTCTACCGCCATGTTGGCGATGGTGAGGCGACCCGACATGGACATGCTATCTACAGCCTTGCCGCCGAACTCCAGCGATTTATAGGTGGCTCCGTCCGCGCCTATCATGCCTATGAGGTGCAGGATGAGGTCCTTGGCGGTGACGAACTGCTGGAACTTGTTTTTGACATCTATCTTGATGGTCTCAGGTACGCGGAACCAGGTCTTTCCCAGGGCGAAGGCCACCGCCACGTCGGACGAGCCCATGCCTGTGGCGAAAGCCCCCAGCGCGCCGGCGGTTACCGTGTGCGAATCGGCGCCCACGACGATGTCGCCCGGACGTGCCATGGACTCGGCTACAATCTGGTGGCACACGCCTGCGCCTACGTCCGAGATGACGCAACCTGACTCTCTGGCGAAACTGCGGAGCAGCGTATGGTCGGTGGAGAGCTGGGCGTTGGGTGAAGGGGCGGCGTGGTCGAGGAATAGCACGGTGCGGCGTTTGTCGGCCAGTTCTTTGAAGCCGCTGCCCTGGTACTCGCGCACGGTGAGAGGTCCCGTGGTGTCCTGCACGAAGGCCAGGTCAACCGGGCTGACCACGATCTCGCCCGCGCTGACATCGCGGCCCAGCTTCTGATTGAGTATTTTTTCGGCTAATGTTTTACCCATAGTGTCCTTTCACAGGCAAAAATGAGTTTTATAATAATATCATAAAGGAGGTTTTGAGGATAAATTGGACGACACGCCAGGCAAAGACTAATCTCAACATATCTATGAAAGCGGCAAAAAAATAAATGCAGTTGTATCGTGGTGTTCCTGAGTGTTTGCGGCTAGGTTTAACTTGACTCATGGCTGTATACTTGAGTGTGAGGTTTGGAGAGGAGGACATAGATGACTCGAAATATTCAGGCAGAAGAGAAACTAGATGGTTTTATCAACAAATTGATGTCATTGGGATACGAAATAAAAAAAGAAGACCGTAAGAAGCCTCAAATCTACCTCATCAACGGTGCGCGTGTGAACATTCGTAGCAGAAGGGCGCCTAGTGACACTGCGTACGGGAGAGTGTTCTGGTATGACGTTGCCTTCAGCATACTTCAAGATGTGAAGTGGGTAATCTATCTGACAACAACACCTGACTATTTTGTAAAGTTCCCCAGCAGTTTTTTAGAAAGCCTTAAGGATCGCATGTATCCTGTTGGAAGAGATGATGGAAAAGGAGTGTTCAACATCGATTGGGACAATGAGATGATAGAACTAAAACAAGGCGAAATAAGGTCCATCAATGAATATTACTGTAACCTTATTCATCTAGAAGATTATCCAGAGTTTTAAGATTGGAGTGAACCGATTTCCCCCTTTCACCTATTGAAGAAGCGTTTGGAAATATCAAAACGAAGGCCAATCTCATTAGTGGCACTACCTTAGTATGGAATCTCCCGCAAGGGCAGAGGGATATAAAAATCTCTCCCTTGATGGGGGATAACACTGAGGGTGAAAGCTGGGAATGCTCGCCCCACTCTGGCTTTCTCCAATAAAAATAAGACAAGTCTGAGATTGCCGCGCTCGTTCCGCCAAAGGCGGGCGGACTCCTCGCAATGACAAACGTGATTAGAGCGCAGCTTGCCACAAAATCGGCGCGTTAGTTCTGTTTGACCATCTCGTTTAGATTTCGGTATAATTCAAGTTCATCCATTTCGTGGAGAGTTCACCAATATGCAGCAGATTGACGATATTTTATGCAGGTTTAGCAGAGACAGGGGCAGCCTCATCCCCATTCTTCACGAGGTACAGAACCATTTTGGCTATCTGTCTCGCGAGGGGATGGAGGCGGTCGCCAGGTATCTGAGTCTATCCGACAGCACAGTATATAGCGTGGCGACATTTTATGCCGGTTTTAAGTTTACACCGTCAGGCCGCCACAGTGTCAAAGCCTGTCGCGGCACAGCCTGCCATGTTAAGGGGGCCAGCAGGTTGATTGGAGAGCTTGAAAAGCAGTTGGGGGTCAAGCCCGGGGAAACCACGCCCGATGGTGAGTATACGCTGGAAACCGTGGCCTGCTTTGGCTCCTGTGCTCTGGCACCGGTGGTCGTCAAGGACGGCAAGGTTTACGGACGGGTCACTCCGGCCAGAGTGAACGGCATTCTGCGAGGTGACAAATGAATCTGGCCGAACTTCGCCGGCAGGCGCAAGCCGAGTGGGCCGGCGTCACTTCCCCGCAGAAGCCCCAGATATTTATCGGTGAGGCTACCTGCGGTGAGGCGGCGGGCGCCAGCGAAGTGGCGCAGGCTGTTCGGTCTGCCATTGAACGTCTGCACATTGACGCCCAGATACACCAGGTGGGCTGCCTGGGGCTTTGCTACATCGAACCCCTGGTAGATATCATCAAACCAGGACGCGAGCGTATCACCTATCATAGCATGAGCCCTGAAAATGCTGCGCAGCTCATAGAAGACTACTTGTTAAAGGACAATCCGCGTCCCGACCTGGCCCTGGGGGTGTGGGGCGATAGCCGTTACGGCATTCCCGGTCTTTGGGAAACACCCATGCTCAAGCCCCAGGTGCGTATTGCGCTACGGAATGCGGGCGTTATCGACCCCGAAAACATTAAGCATTACATCGCGCGTGGCGGATATCGGGGCCTCGAACGGGCTTTAAGGATGGCGCCGGATGAGGTTATTTCCGAGATTGAAAAGTCAGGGCTCAGGGGGCGCGGCGGCGCGGGCTTCCCCACCGGGATGAAGTGGAAGCTCTGTCGGCAGTCAAAGGGCAGCCCTAAATATCTCATCTGCAACGCTGACGAAGGCGACCCGGGTGCTTTCATGGACCGATCGCTTCTGGAAAGTGACCCGCACGCGGTACTGGAGGGAATGCTTATCGGGGCTTATGCTATTGGCGCGGCTCACGGTCTCATATATATACGCGCCGAGTATCCCCTGGCCATCAAACGTCTTGAGGTAGCTATTGCCCGCATGCGGGACAACGGGCTGCTGGGCGGGAATATACTTGACTCCGGACTTTGTTTTGATTTGGAAATCATGGAGGGAGCTGGGGCTTTTGTCTGCGGTGAAGAGACTGCTATGATGGCTTCCATCGAAGGCAAACGCGGCACTCCACGCCCGCGCCCACCTTTCCCGGCTAACGCCGGGCTGTGGGGCAAGCCGACCAACATCAATAATGTAGAAACCTGGGGTAATGTCTCGGCTATCCTGGAGAAGGGGGCTGATTGGTTTGTCCGCTACGGCACCGAAAAGAGCAAGGGTACCAAGACCTTTTCACTGGCGGGCAAGATAAACCGCACCGGGCTAATAGAAGTGCCCATAGGCATGAAGCTCGAGGATATTATCTTCGGCATCGGCGGCGGCATCACGGACGGCAAGCGTTTCAAGGCAGTGCAGACCGGAGGCCCTTCCGGGGGCTGCCTCCCGGCTAGCAAGCTGGGCCTGCCCGTGGACTATGAAACCTTGATGCAGGCCGGGTCCATCATGGGGTCGGGTGGCATGATAGTGCTGGACGAAGACAACTGCATGGTGGATACGGCCAGGTACTTCCTCTCTTTTATTCAGTCGGAGTCCTGCGGCAAATGCGTTCCCTGCTGCTCCGGCACGCGCCAGATGCTCGCCATACTGACTGACATTACATCCGGCAGGGGAAAACCAGGCGACATAGACCTCCTGCTACGCCTGGGCAAGTCCGTCAAAGCGGCTTCATTGTGCGGCTTGGGCCAGGGAGCGCCCAACTCGGTGCTTACCACTGTTGGATACTTCAGGGAGGAATACGAAGAGCATATCCGCCGCAAGCACTGTGATGCCGCCGTCTGTAGCGAACTGGCCAGCGCTCCCTGCAACAGCGCCTGCCCGGCCGGAATCGATGTGCCGCGCTACGTGCGCTTGATTGGCCAGGATAAACCGTCCGAAGCCCTGGCGGTAATCCGCGAAAAAATTCCCTTGCCTTCGGTGTGCGGGCTGGTATGTTCCCATCCCTGCCAGGCTAAATGCAGGCGCGGACAGGTGGATGAGCCCATCGCCATCCGCGACCTCAAGCACTACGCCGTAGATCACGGCGGTGAAACATGGAAGCAGAAAGCACAAATCAGGCCGCCAACCGAAAAGCGCGTGGCCGTAGTCGGCGCTGGACCGGCCGGGCTCACCTGTGCCGGAGTCGCCTTGTGCCACAGGAGCACGGCGCAAAGCATCATGAAGAGCCCGAAGATACCTTTGAGGTCGCGCGAAGCAGTGTGGACGGCCAGCCGGCCGCCCAGGTCGGCACCGAGCAGGATTCCCAC
>JBEKPN010000034.1:0-8343 GCA_049520695.1 Dehalococcoidales bacterium
GTGACTGCGCCAGACCCCCCATTTCTGCCAGGACTTCCGTGGCCGTCGCTTCCAGGGAGAGGGACTGGGGTGGTCCCCCGGGCACGCCTGACTCGCCGAGATCACGCAGCGAAATGATCAACTGCGCCATGTCATCGGCGAGGAACAGGAACACATCTTGGGGATCAAACAACTATTAGCTCAGAAATAACCCTCGGAGCAGGAGAGGTTATCAAGGGAGAGGCTGCCGGCACAGGTAACCCCGTCCGCGTTTTTATTAGATTACTGGATTTTGTCTTTTTTGGCTAAATTATGTCTGGCACACAACAATTGGATGTTTTCGGGCACCAATGAAGACCCACCTAATGAATAAGGAATTATGTGATCAAAATGTAAATTATCCTTACTACCACATTCTCGACATCGTCCTTTATCACGTTTCCAGACTTCCATTTTGACTTGTGAAGGAATCATCCTAGTCTGACTCACATCTGAGTCTTGTGATTCTTCAAAGTTAATCTCGTCTATTAATTCTAATTTGAACTTGAAAACCTTACGCATGTTGTTAGTTTCCTGCCATGAATCTACAAGCCTGAAAATACCGTTATAAACCCAAATCCCAGCACGTATTTTCTCGTAAACTTTTACTTTTTCCGGTCTTTCCTTATTGAGCTTAAACTTTTCAGCAGCACGATAGAATAAACCGTTCTGTGTAAGATGTCCTAATGGGGTGGTCATTGGTTGGTCACTGGATTTTGGATTGAGATTATCCCCGCTTTTCGGGATGTCATGACCTTCATAAATCAGGACTTTGCCCCCTTCTTCAGTCCTGTCTGCATAAGGAGCACCAATACGAACACTCATAAGAATAACACTATAACCAACGCGCAAATGGAAATTCATTCCTCTTTGGAGGTTGACTCCCTCTTTCTGGCACATTTCCAAGTATGAGATAACATCTCCTGGTTTCATTTCTGTATACGCTCCCGTTTATCTATGCGCCGCAGCCAGAATAATCCCAACCCCCCCACCGCCAGCGCCAGCCCAAGCGTCACTATTCCCACCAGCAGCGTCACGTCCGACCAGAATCCGTCTGGGAAGAGTGTTATCATGTGGTCGCCTGGCGGGAACTGCCAGTTGCCTTGAGGAAAGAATATCTCATGGAAGGTGGTAAAAAACCAGTCGAAACTGGTAACGGCGAACACTCCCAGGAAACACAGCAACCCCACCGTCGCGCCACCGCCCCACGACGCCCCCAGCGCTAGGTCGCGCCTTACACTCCGCTTGTTCCAGATAGAACTCACCAAGACATAAATGAGTGAGTAAAACATTGCCGCCAGCAAGAGCCGGTAGTCCACCCAAACCAGCCCTTTGACATCTTTCATGTGGAGGATGTCCGCCTGGTCGAAAAGCGGGGCAGTCTCTCCTGTGTCATAGGTGACGTTGATATCCAGAAACTCCTGATGAGGGTTGTTGAAATAGGCGATGAGCTCGCGGGCGGAGCGGTCCAGCTCCGATGGTGAAAGTCCGAGAGCCTGCCCGACATCGTACTTCGCAAAACCGGCCTTGTATATCCACAGGCTGTTAAAGGCCCAGCCGAGTGTGGCCGACAGCAGCAGGACAGGAATAGAGATGATGAAAACCCAGCGGGCCATTACACGTATTGCATCCATGCCTTCAATTCTACAGGTAAACACTTGAAAGTGCTACAATCTGGACATGACTGCGGACTCCGATCCCACAGCAGAACCAGAGTATGCCGCCATCTGCTTCCGCTGCGGCGAATGCTGCACCCGCTACCAGGTGCTACTGGATGACGGCGAGATGGAACAGGTAGCCACATATCTGGGGATCAGCATGGAGCGATTAAAAACTGACTACACCGACCCGCGCTGGCCGGTACCGGGGAAGTACCTGCTACGTCACCGCGACAATGGCGGATGCATCTTCCTGGTGCGTCACGGCAAGGAAGCTCTCTGCTCTATACATGTGTCCAAGCCAAGAGCCTGCCGCGACTGGACCCCATCGCTTTTGCGCAAAGAGTGCAGCCTGGGGTTGACGTGTGTCTGGGGGCTGGCGGCTAATGAAAACGGAGAGCTCTGCGGGGCAGAACATGACAAATACACTTTTTTGGAGTACCTGAGGTCAATTACATCTTGATAAAAGCACGAGATAGTCATGCACGGTAGGCTTGAAATACGAAATCCTAATATCGAAGCGCGAAACAAATTCGAATCAGCATAATCCCCATTTTTAAAAATATTCGAATTTCGATATTGTTTCGGATTTCGGAATATGTGCTTCGGATTTTCTCTTCAGGCCAGGTCGCCTAACCTGCCAAATAAAGGGCCTTAAGTATCCACTTAAGCAGACGCACCAGCGGCGAAATCGCCCAGAACAGGAAGTAGGTCAGCGCCACTCCCACGACCCCGAAGGCAGCCCCTCCCAATATATCCGACGGGTAGTGAATCCCCACGTAGATGCGCGCGAAACAGGCTACGAATGCCATGATGAGCAGCCAGGTGCCCATCCTTTTATTCATCAGCCATACGGCTAGCGCCAGCCCGAAAACCACAGCCGCCAGGTTGGATGGAAAAGACGGATCGGTAGGACGGTAAAAGAGCAGGTGCACGCTCAATCCGCTCGTGGCGAAGGGGCGGGGGCGGTTGAATATCGAGTGAATAAGAGTGCCCGGAAACTTGGCATCGCCCACGAAAATAAGGTTGGATAAGGAGACAAAACCGCTGGCTATGCCCAGGCTGGCCATGGCCTTCAGTACCGCCAACTGGTTGCGCTCCCTTTCTTCAGGTTTACGGGTGCCGAACCACATGCCTACCAGCACCAGGCACATGGCGATGATCATGAAGTAATCATCAGCCAGGCCCATGAAAAGCCGGTCGATAAAGGGCACGTGGCCCGAGAGTCCGTTTATCCACTTGAATAGAGTAATGTCCCAGCTCAACCGCTTCTCCTCACCCAGCGCCGCCACACTGCCTGGAACCAGGTGATGTCTTTAAGAGCTTCCAGCCCTTGAGCCTGCGTCTGATTGTGTTGCAGCCGCCACTGGTTGATGAAGGAGGAGGCAACCAGGCTGAATATGCCGCCGGCCGCCGTGCTCAGCACGAAAAGCCCGGCCTGCTCGGAACCCTGGATGATACCGGTGGCGTTGTGAGAGTTCCACACAAAGAAGAAGCCCAGTGCTGGCAAGACGGTGACAGCCGCGAAAAGATAGCTGAAGTGGAGATATGTGAGCGTCCAGCGTCGTCCCCACGGCCAGAAACGGATGCGCACGGTGCCGGGCGCGAACAGAAGACCCCTCAGGCTGGCGTTGGCCGCCGCCGCCTGAATGACACCCAGCACCGCCACGAAAACGAGGATGGCGTATTCCAGGGATAACACTGTTTTGGAGGTTTCTATCGCTTGAATCAAAATGCTGACTTCCTGACTGGCCTGTGGTATAAATTATGCTATAATTAGAGATGATTATAAAGGTTGTCGCCACTAACCGCAAGGCTCACCATGACTACAACATCCTCGAGACCTATGAGGCTGGTATAGTCTTGCTTGGTTCGGAGATAAAGTCGGTGCGCGACAACCGCGTTAGCCTGGGCGAGGCTTACGTCAGGGCAGACGGCGGCGAGTTGTGGTTGGTGGGCGCCCACATCGCGCGCTACGAAGCCGCCAGCTATATGAGTCACGAGCCGACCCGCGCGCGCAAGCTGCTCATGCACCGCAAGGAGATACGCATCTTGATGGGCAAGCTGGCGGAAAAGGGCCTGACGCTCATCCCGCTCAGGATGTACATCAAGGAACGCACGGCTAAGCTGGAGATTGGCCTGGGACGCGGCAAGAAGCTCTACGACAAGCGCGAGACTATCATGCGCCGCGAGTCCGACCGCGAAATAGAACGCACCTTAAAAAGGCATTGAGCCAAAATAAAGGGAAATACTAAATCACAATATCTAAATCCTAAACAAGCTCGCACGAATTACCAAAACTCAAATTTTTAGAATTTAGTATTTGAGTTTTAGAATTATTTAGGATTTGGTGCTTAGGATTTTTATCATGGGGACGCGTGGTCTCGACAGTGGAAGTGTGCTACAGAATTGCAGGCTGAGGTGCCATCCCCCTCATTAAACCGGTGGCAAAAAACAACTGCTGAACCTGAATTGGTTCTGGCTGGCTAAATAAGCTAGCCCATCCAGCCTGACCCCACCCCGGCGGGTCGGGATCTGGGTGATGCAAAGTCGGGGTGCCGCCGCCTTCATGTCGGTAGAGGCGGCGAAAGATTTACCGGCTGGCGCGTAAAGACTCGTTCAGTTGAGGCTTTTCGTGCGAGATTAAAGAGCTGAATAATCCTGTAGTAGATTCTGGGTCGCTGCCATTGGACGGGGAGTTCGACTCTCCCCCGTCTCCACCACAAACACAAACGGAGGTCCGGATGAATCTGGATCTCTGTTTTTTTATTAATCGGATTTTAGCGCCTTTTTGGACGACCGCGACCTGAAAAACGGGCTTGAAAGGAGGTTTAGGGTTTAAGGCCACAACTAACCTTGTTTACCTAGTCTTGATATAGATCGTATACTGCTCCCCATTAATGCAGGGTGAGGACTAAGCGAGTAAAATGGCTGTGACCTGCCCGGTATGCGGTAAAAAAGCCATGGAGAAACAGTTTTCGACATTCAGCGCCAGCGGTTTCAACTGTAGTCCCAGCGAGTACAGCGGCGGCTGAGGGTAAAACATGGGGGCAGTCTGCCCCAACAAGGTAGAAGAAAGCCTCCGAGATTCGGAGGCTTTCTTCTTATCGCACTGCTAATATTTTATAAAAACTCCATAAAACTATTGACCTATTGACACCGACTAGTGAGCGGACTGTATAATGTTACCGAGATGTTGGAAGGTAAATGTCCTCAATGTGGGCAATGCTATTACGGACTGGCGCTGGCCAATCCCCGCTACCAGACGTGCGACAAATGCGGGGCGGGTCTCGAAATAAAAGATGGCGACAAAAGAATCACGGGCTTTTCGCCCTTCAGCGCCGATAACATCAGCATCAAGGCCAAACCGAAAACCCCCCGCGAAGATAAAACCAAGGACAGCTAAACCTCTATTCTCCTCGGATATTTTCCTTCTGTTACTTTTTGGCCATCCGGCATCTTGTCAAACTCCTCGCGCTCGCATATAGTATTCGCAGGAAATACTCCACTTGCAGGAGGAAGCCATGTCGAACGCAGCGGGCTTGTTTATCATCGGCGGATTTTTCATCCTTTTGGGTGTTGGCTTTCTATTATGGGGGCGCAAAGAAGCGCGCGACCTAGACGAAGGACTGGCGTCGCACTACGATCTGAGGGAGTTCGTGGAACACACACCGGAACGCCCCGAGCCTGGCGCACTCATAATAGGGGGCATTATCGGGCTGGCGCTGGGTGTGGGGCTGGTGATAGCCGGATTCTTCCTGCAGTAATTTCATACGCCTGGATTTTAGAGAGGTGTGATTTTATATGTTGCTTGATGACATAAAAACCATCGTATCCGCCGTCCCTGCCCGGTTGAAAGAAAAGAACGGGCTTTACTCTTTCGAGTTTACAGTTGCTGAACGCAAAGTCTTCCTGTCTACCAAAAGGCTGGCATACCGCGCCGCCTTCCGCATAGACGAAACGAAAAAGGAGCTGCGTTTCAGCGAAATGCTTAAGGAGTCCGGTTCAGGCATCAGCTCAGGCGCAGGTGATATGAGCCTAGGCTTCGGTTTCAAGGCGGAGACATATAAAACGGGGATGGGACCGAGGGAGGGCGGCATCGCCGAGCAATCGGCGCTTTTCGGCGAGCAGTATAGCTACTCCTTCGATTACTCAAAGATCCGCAAGGCTGTGGAAGACGCGGTGGTGAAGGCCGGCTACAGCTTTAAGTATCAAATTACCACGGTGGGGTTGTAGGGGGCGCCGCACCGTTGGCAATTGTCTATGCGACAAACATCCCAATGATTGCTCAGTAGCGACAGGACAGAGCGCTCGAAACCTCATCGAACTGCGCTCCGCCGGAACTGGTAAGACTTAACATGACCACAGCAGCCAATTGACATGTGCAGACACCGGCTGCTGATATTGGCGCTACCCATTGACTCAAGGAAATGACCAAAATGCTCTTATCGGAATAGAATCAAGATAAGTCGAAAATCCAAACAAAGGAGTACCGCTATGCTACCGAGTTCTTCAAAGGGGCATATAGCAAAGCAGCCAAGTGAACTTATTGACGGTCTAATTGCAAATCTTACTGATTGGCGCGGCACCATGTTAGCCGACGTTAGAAGGATTATCCATGATGCTGATCCCGAAATAGTAGAGGAATGGAAATGGATGGGGGCTCCCGTCTGGTCCCACGATGGAATAGTTTGTGTTGCCAATGCCTTCAAAGACAAAGTGAAGGTCACTTTTTATGATGGGGCGCACCTTGCAGACCCGGACAAGCTCTTCAATAACGGACTCGAAGGCAAACAATGGCGAACCATCGATATTTACAAGGACGACAAGATCAATGAGAGCTCACTAAAGACTCTCATCGTTGCTGCCGTGGACCACAATCACGCTAAAGCGAAGCCCGCCAATAAGCCTAGCGGGACACCAGGCAGCCTGAAGTAGAAACCGGCAAAGTAGTACAGTCTATCTCGAAACGTACACATGGAAGGGTAAACATCCCGATGTTGGTATGTCGGTGAACGGGAAGAGAGACACTGCTTGACTCCCCAGCTAGAGTACGGTACTGTGGCCTTAACGAAATGCGGAAGTTATGCATGGCTAATACGACGGTAAAGAGCAAGGAAACCCCGGAGAAATTGGCCGCCACGGCGGTGAACAATCCGTCCTTTGTTCCCACACTGATTAGCAGCCTCGCCGCCAAAGACAGCTCGAAATATGCTTATGCCAAGGCGCTCAACCTGCTTTCGGCCAATTACCCGAACTTGCTCTACCCCCATTTCGATTATTTCGTTAGTCTCCTTAATAGCCGTTATAAAATCCTGAAGTGGAATGCGATTCTTGTTTTAGCCAACCTGATAACTATAGACGTGGAGCACAAATTCGACGGGGTATTCGATGAATATTATCACCATCTATGGGACGGCGACCTGATCACCGCCGCCAATATCGTCGGAGCTTCAGGAAAAATCGCGGTCGCAAGGCCCGACCTGAGGGATAAAATTACGTCTGAAATACTGAAGGTGGATGTTATCCCTCTGCCCACCACTGAGTGCAGAGAAATAGCCCGTGGCAAGGCTCTGTTAGCTTTTACAGAATACTCTGCCAACCTTGATGAAAACAAGTTCGTAAACGAATTTATTCAACATTGCCTTCAGAGCTGCCGTCCGGCGACACGAAAGAAAGCGGAGGGGTTGCTAAAGAAAGTCTGAGATAAGTAGCATCAATGAATTGTTTATATCGCTTCGTTACTAGTAAAGCCCTTTCTATGTTTGGCAGGTCAGCTAGCGTCATAAGTCAATAAATATCCCGATGTTTGTGCAATAGCGGCGGTTTATAAAAGGTAATCCAATGAAAAAGGACATTAAGCTCGTTAATGAACGCATATTGCTCCGCCCGTATCGTCCGGACGACGCTGCCAGAGTTTATGAGGCGGCACGCGAGTCCGTTCATGAAGTCGGGATGTGGTTACCCTGGTGTCATGCCGGTTATACCATGGAAGAAAGCAAAAACTGGATAAAATTATGCGCCAAGTCTTGGGAGAAGGGCACCGCCTATGAATTTGCTATCTTCGACTCCCGGACCGGCCAGTATCTGGGCGGGTGTGGCCTTAACCATATCGACCTCGCGTACAAGACAGCCAACCTCGGATACTGGGTCAGAAGTGGCTCGACAAGACATGGAATAGCCACCACGGCCACCATGCTGTTGGCACGTTTCGGGTTTGTTGAGCTTCATTTGAACAGAATTGAGATTGTGGCTGCGGTAGAGAATAGCAAGAGTCAGCGTGTCGCGGAGAAAGCCGGCGCGAAACGCGAAGGAATCCTGAGGAACCGCATTCCGCTAGACGGCCGCGCGCATGACGCAGCGGTTTTTTCCTTCATTCCACAGGATTTGACACTCAATATCGACCGTTAACTTAGCTTGACTGAGATTCTGGATTATGCAGACCATCATCCTGGTGCAGATGTCGGACTTCAACCCTGCCCCAACCCGGGAAACGTAGACTGGAAAACACGGGACATCTGCGGGCGTTGCCGGGCGAAAATCTCAATATCTAATATCTAAATACTAAACCCCGCCCCATTTAGGATTTGGTGCTTAGTGCTTTCCACCTGAAACAGGTGGTAACGTGGTCGTTCACCAGCCCGGTGGCCTGCAGGTGGGCGTAGAC